>JBGPAO010000009.1:0-25391 GCA_041480755.1 Bacteroidia bacterium | reverse complement strand
TTTAACAATTTAACAATTTAGCCATATTACCTGATTTGTGATAATAATCGGAAAATTATAGAATAAACCTTTTATCAAAAATGGAGTTAATTTTAATATTCGAAAATATATTATCTTTAAGCATCGATCTTAACAGATGGAATTAGTCACTTTAGAAGGTACGAAAAAAACGCCCGCGGTTACGCTTGATCCGATGGGTAAGATCAGGTTTGGTGGGCGATCCATTCCGGAAGATGCATCAAAATTTTATGAAGATATTCTGGCATGGATAATGGAATACTGTTCTGCCCCTAAAGATACTACGAAGGTTGAAATTGAACTGGAATATTTCAACAGCGGCTCTGCAAAATACGTGATGCAGATACTCCGTGAATTGAGCGAATTAAAAGGAAATAATAAGGAACTTATTGTTAACTGGTACTATGAGGAAGGAGATGATGATATCCTGGAAAGGGGTGAATATTATGCCAGTATCCTGGGTATCGACATAAATTTTATTGAAATTGAATAATCGTTCCTGATTATATACTATCACAATATTTTATTACTCTTATAAGATCAGTATCCTTTTTGAGCTTGATCTTTTCATTTTTAATGTAATCACTGATCATTTTAGCTTTTTCGCCTTTGGAAGCAGTTGTTTATTAAACAAAAAAACTGTGTCTTCCCTGGCAGGATAAATTAATACTTTTTTTCTCATTTTAAATATTATCATAATGTTTAACAAGTCTGATCAGATCTGTTTCATCTTTCAGATTAATTTTTTCCTTTTTAATAAAATCCTCCATAATCGCTGGTTTGTTGTTGAAAATTTCAATTACGGAGCTTCTTCTTGGTTTTAGCAGGACGGGCTCTTTTCCATCCACTGTAATATAGTACTCATAATAATCGTTATATTCATCAACCTGTCTGTTCTGGCCATATGGCTGGCCAACATCGGCTTTCAGAAACTCTTTCCGGTATCTTTTAAATAAAAGGGATTTTTCCTGATACAGAACCTGCATGAAAACCCGCTTTTTCTCAGTCAATAGAAATACCTGTTTGAATAAAAGAATTGTTCCGTCATTACTTCTGCCAATTGTGAAGTAGTCAATGTCCTGACTGTTAGTCGTATAGGTATTTTTTTCATCTGAAAACAGTACTTCATCCTTAATACAGTTGTAATTGATCAGTTTATCCAGTATACATGTTTTATTGATAAAATAAAAATTACCAGTACGAAACTCTTCAAAAATATATGGTGTGCCTTTAACATTTGAATATCCCGGATCAGAAGATTCTAATTTTTTATCCATCCAGACCTGTTGCTGCATTTTCGACACAGCATCATAGCCGTCAGGTAGCTGAGCATGTGCCAGGACAGGATATATGATTAAAAATATAAATGCGTATTTTATTCTCATAATATACGGGACAAATTAATCAATATGTTAAATGGAAACAAATCTTTAACGGTAAAATTTCCTTATTAGCGTTTTCTGGATAAGTCAGTTATTTCATATGTTTCATGTTATCCGGCAGATATTAAAAAATGTCAAATAAAAATGGATAAATAAGGTTCAGAACGCCGAAAACGTTTGAGACAATGATTTATTCATTAAAATCAGGCTTTATTCAGAGGATAATCATTAATTCCTTCCTTTTTGAGTCTTTCCATCAGGTTATTTTATATATACATTTATAACTCCTGAATGATTATTCATAACACTTTCAATTATGTCCGGGAAACCTTCACTTCGTTTCTGGCAGATCTGGAATATGAGTTTCGGATTTTTTGGTATCCAGTTCGGATGGGCTCTTCAAAATGCCAATGTGAGCAGGATCTTTCAAACTCTTGGTGCCAGTATTGAAAACATTCCAATTTTATGGATTGCCGCGCCGGTTACAGGACTTATTATGCAACCCATTATCGGTCATATGAGTGATAATACCTGGAACAGGCTTGGAAGAAGAAGACCATATTTCCTGGCAGGCGCTATACTGGCTTCAGCAGCCCTGCTGATTATGCCAAATTCTCCTTATCTGTGGATTGCAGCAGGGATGCTATGGATCATGGATGCTTCAATCAACATTTCAATGGAACCTTTCCGTGCATTTGTGGGAGATATGTTACCCCCGGAGCAAAGAACTGCCGGTTTTGCAATGCAGAGCTTTTTTATTGGTGCCGGATCAGTCATAGCATCAGGGCTGCCTTATATACTTACTAAATGGTTTGGAGTATCCAACGAATCCGGGGAATCTATTATTCCGGATTCGGTTAAATGGTCCTTTTATATCGGGGGAGCTGTTTTTATTCTTGCAGTTCTCTGGACGATTATCAGGACAAAGGAGTACTCGCCGGAGGAGATGAAAGCGTTTAATGAGCAGCCTGAAGGCAAGAATTCAGCTAAAGCATCTGACGAGGTTCCGATTGAACGGAACAGGACTTTCATCAGGAATGGAGTCATCTGGACATTGATTGGACTTGCTTTAAGCGGGACAATATACTGGTGTTCCCTGAAAGCTGAATTATATATCCTGTCCTTGGGAATAGCGGGATTTGGAGTATTACAGATAATAACCGGTCTGCTGGTTGGTTCCGGAAGGAGAAAAAACGGATTTGTTGTTGTAATAAATGACCTGTACAATATGCCAAAAACTATGGCACAGCTTGCTGTAGTTCAGTTCTTTACATGGTTTGCTTTGTTTGCTATGTTTATTTATGCTACTCCGGCAATAACCAGTCATATTTTTGGGACAAACGATACAACTTCAGAATTATATAATGAAGGTGGGAATTGGGTTGGAGTACTATTTTCAGTATACAATGGTTTTGCCGCAATAGTCGCTTTTCTTTTGCCGGTTATAGCAAAATATACAAACAGACGAATTACGCATATGATTTGTCTGATTGCCGGTGGAATAGGATTAATATCAATTTATTTCATATCAAATCACTATATGTTGATCTTTTCGATGCTGGGGGTAGGATTGGCCTGGGCAAGTATCCTGTCGATGCCATATGCTATTCTAACCGGCTCATTACCAGCGGAAAAAATGGGGACTTATATGGGAATTTTTAACTTTTTTATAGTTATTCCGCAAATTGTAGCTGCAAGTTTGCTCGGTTTTTTTGCCCAGCAGGTTTTTGGAGGGAAGTCGATTTATACACTGATGCTGGGAGGTGGTTCGATGATCCTTGCTGCAATTCTGGTGCTTTTTGTATATGATCCTTTTGAAAAGTCAGATAAGAAGAAAAAGTAACTATGAATAATGAATAAATATCTTAAAATTGATCCATGGCGGATTATTGAAGAGACCTTTAATTCTGCAAACAACAGGGTGTCTGAAAGCTTGTTCAGCCTTGGAAATGGCAGGATGGGTCAACGGGGAAATTTCGAGGAACAATACAGTGGAGATACTCTGCAGGGAACATATGTTGCAGGCGTCTACTATCCTGATAAGACAAAAGTAGGATGGTGGAAGGTAGGATACCCTGAGTATTTTGCAAAAGTTATAAATGCTCCCAACTGGATAGGACTAAACATGGAATTTAATGGCAAGCCACTTGATCTGGCTTCCTGTAAAATACTTGGATTTAACAGGATCCTGAACATGAAAGAAGGCTACCTTGAACGTAATTTCAGGATAGAAATTGAGGATGCTGGCATCATTGAGGCTGAAGTCAGACGGTTTATCAGTATTGCAGATACAGAGGTAGGAGCTATCCGGTATAATCTGATCCCCATCAATTTCAGCGGAACACTTACAGTAAGTGCATACCTGGATGGAGATGTGAAAAATGAAGATGCGAACTATAATGAAAAATTCTGGGACGAAGTAGGCAAGCAGGTAAAAGGATCAAGGGCCGTACTTGTTTCAAAAACAAAGAAACTTGATTTTCAGGTTTCTAACGGAATGGAGATGAAGATATTCAGGAATGGGATTGAGGTAGAATTAAATCCGGTACCGGTAAAAAGAAAAAAATATGTCGCATGTAAAGCTGCCGTCAACTTTAGCCATGACGATCAGATCATAATTTATAAATATGCAGCAGTCCTCTCTTCCCTGAATCATCCTGCAGACAGATTATTGGAGAATACGCATCAGGTCCTTGACCGGGCTGTTGCCAAAGGTTTTGAACTGTTAATGGCAGAACAGGCTGCGGCATGGACTGAAAAGTGGGAAAAGAGTGATATTGTTATCAGTGGTGATGATGCGGCCCAGCAAGGTATTCGGTTTAATATATTCCAGCTTAACCAGACTTATTCCGGTGAGGATGAGAGGCTGAATATTGGGCCAAAGGGTTTTACCGGTGAGAAATATGGTGGAAGTACTTACTGGGATACAGAAGCATTTTGCTTTCCGTTTTACCTTTGCTCGGCTGACCAGAAAGTAGCAAGATCACTTTTAATTTACAGGTACAAGCATCTTCCCAAAGCCATTGAAAATGCAAAGAAACTTGGTTTTAAAGATGGCGCGGCACTTTATCCTATGGTTACTATGAACGGCGAGGAATGCCATAATGAATGGGAAATTACTTTTGAAGAAATTCACAGGAACGGTGCGATCGCATTTGCAATATATAATTATATCAGGCATACAGATGACAGGCAATATCTTGCCGATTATGGACTTGAGGTCCTGATAGCCATTGCCAGGTTCTGGAGCCAGAGAATAACCTGGTCGGATAGTAAAAATCAGTTTGTCATCCTTGGTGTAACCGGTCCGAATGAATATGAGAATAATGTTAATAACAACTGGTATACCAACAGGTTTGCAGTCTGGTCACTAAGATATACTATTGAGGTAATGGATATTGTCGGGAATAACTGGCCGGAAAAATATAAACTTTTACTAAAAAAACTGAAATTCAGATCGTCTGAAACAGAAAGGTGGGAACAGATTATTCATAAAATGTATTTCCCATATGATAAAAAACTTAACCTGTTTTTACAGCAGGAAGGTTATATTGATAAAGAACAGATACTGGTGACTGAATTGGATCCTCAGGAAAGGCCACTAAACCAGAAATGGTCCTGGGACCGTATTTTACGATCATGTTTTATTAAACAGGCAGATGTCTTGCAGGGGATGTACTTTTTCGAAGATGAGTTTGATGATGAAATACTTTCCAGGCATTTTAACTTCTATGAGTCACGAACGGTTCATGAGTCTTCGTTATCCGCATGTATTCATTCTGTGATGGCTTCCAGGATCGGTGAACAGCAAAAGGCATATGAATTGTATCTGAGGACTGCCCGGTTAGACCTGGATGATTATAATGATGAAGCTGATCAGGGCTGTCATATTACCAGTATGGCGGGGACCTGGCTGGCCATTGTAGAGGGATTTGGAGGTAAAAGAATAAAAAAAGGCAAACTCAGTTTAAATCCTGCCATTCCTGAAAAATGGGCATCCTATTCATTTAAGATACGCTTCCATGGTGCATCACTGGAAATAAATGTAACCAGGGATATTGTTATGATAAAAAATCAATCTGAAAAGACCGCTCAGATTATTTTATACGGTAAAGAATATTCAATCAAGGGAAAACAGGAAGTTGTCACGAAAATGGTTCCTGATCCCAGTTCGTTTTTCAGTAAATAGGAATAAAGTTACAGGGTAAAGGTTACAGGGTACAAGTTACAGGTTACAGGGTACAAGTTACAGGGTACAGGGTACAAGTTACAGGTTGCAGGTTTTGTGTTAAAAAATATCGAAAGATGAAAGCAAAAAGAATAATTTTATCCCGCATTGTATTAGCCCTGATTCTGGGGGCCGTTTGCAGTGGATATCTCAATTCGTGTAAGAATGGAAAGCAAACAAATATGGAAACCGGGATAAAAACACCACTTGCCGGGTACAGTGAAGTAGTGAACCAGGATTGGGTTAGAAATGCTGTTATATACGAAGTTAACATCAGACAATATACCCCTGAGGGTACTTTTAACGCCTTTGCTGAACATCTGCCAAGGCTAAAATCCCTGGGAGTGGAAATACTCTGGCTAATGCCCATTAATCCGATTGGTCAGATGAACAGAAAGGGGGAACTGGGGAGTTACTATTCTGTAAAAGATTATAAAAGGATCAATCCGGAATTTGGAGATATGGATGATTTTAAGGCACTTGTCAGGAAAGTTCATGAGGAAGGAATGCATATCATTATTGACTGGGTTCCTAATCATACATCATGGGATAATGTCCTGACACTTGAACATCCCGATTATTATAAAACCACTGAAGATGGCAATTTTGCTTCACCTTTTGACTGGACGGACGTTATTCAGCTGGATTATGATAATAAGGATCTGAGAAAATATATGATCGATGCTATGAAATACTGGATTACAGAGACGGATATTGACGGTTTCAGATGTGATGTGGCTCATATGGTCCCAGTTGATTTCTGGGAAGAAGCCAGGCCTGAACTTGAAAAAGTGAAACCGATATTTATGCTTGCTGAATCAGATCAACCAGAACTTAACAGGAAGGCTTTTGATGCAACTTATGGGTGGCCTTTTCATAGCCTTATGAATGAAATTGCGGCAGGTAAAAAAACAGCCAATGCAATTTCAAGTCATTTTTCCAGAGTTGACTCAATTTATCCCGCAGGCTCTATAATTATGCAATTTACATCAAACCATGATGAGAACTCATGGAATGGTACAGAATATGAAAGGCTTGATGGTGGAGTGAAAACATTCGCTGTCCTTGCTTCAACTGTGCCAGGGATGCCCCTTGTTTACAGCGGTCAGGAAGCAGGAATGAATAAGCGGCTAAAATTCTTTGAAAAAGATACCATAGAGTGGAAAGACAGTGAAATGTTTGGTTTTTACAAAGAATTGATAGCGCTGAAAGAAAGAAATGAAGCTTTGTGGAATGGAAAATATGGTGGCACTTTAACCAGGATTACCAGTACAAATAATAAATCGGTTTATGCATTCATGCGGGAGAAAGGAGAGGACAGGGTGTTTGTAGTTCTGAATCTTACCGGAGATCCTGCAATAATTACATTAAAAGGGAAACTTTATGCCGGAAGGTATCAGGAGATCTTTTCAGGCAGCAAGGTGAAATTTAAAAAAGATGAGTCACTTATCCTTCAACCATGGGACTTCAGGGTATATGAAAAAAAAAGGTAATTTTGAATAGAAAAGCAAGCATGCTTTTCTATTCAAAATGCGAAGTGCCCAGGTTACAATAAAGGATATTGCAAGGAAACTCGGTATTTCTCCCTCCACTGTTTCCAGAGCTTTAAAAGGACATCCGGATATAAGCGCTGAAACGAAAAAAGCAGTTAATGAGCTTGCTGTAAAGCTGAAATATGAACCGAATGCCATTGCTCTCTCTTTGCAAAGAAGCCGGACCAATATTATAGGTCTGATCATTCCCGAGATCGTACATTATTTCTTTTCCCAGGTTATAAGCGGCATTGAAGATGTTGCCAATGACGCAGGTTATCATGTAATGATATGCCAGTCGAATGAATCCTATATCCGTGAGGTGAGAAATGTGCAGGCCTTGCTTGCAAGCAGGATAGATGGATTACTGGTTTCGGTCTCCAAAGAAACACACGATTTTTCCCATTTCAAGAATCTAAAGAAAAAAAATATTCCGATTGTCTTTTTCGACAGGATCTGCCAGGAAATAGAATCAGACAGGGTTATTGTTGATGACTTTAACGGTGCTTATAAAGCTGTTGAACACCTGATAAACATTGGATGCAAGAGGATAGCACATTTATCGACTAACCAGAATCTACTGATTGGTTTAAACAGGTATGAAGGATATTTAAAAGCCCTTCGGGATTTTGAGCTCCCGATCGATGAGCGATTAATAGTAAGATGCGATACTCACAAAGCAGCCAGGCTTGTTACTAAAAGGCTGATATATGAGCTGCATCCTCCTGACGGAATTTTTGCAGTTAATGCCCAGACGGCAATCGGAGCTATTCAGACTATTAAGGAGAATGGTTTAAGGATTCCTGAAGATATTGCAGTTGTAGGATTCAGTAATGATATTTATTGCACGATGTCCGATCCGCAGCTTACAAGTGTCGACCAGTTCGGATATCAGATGGGCCAGAGAGCCGCCCGGATGATCCTTGACAGGATCCTGAGTAAAGAGGATTATCCTCCGTCTACTGAAGTCGTCGAGACGCAACTGGTAATAAGGGAGTCAACTGTTAAAAGAAAAGTTTATCCTTTCTAAGAAGAATAATAGTTTTTTACAGAAATTCAATTTAATCCCGAAAACGTTTGAAATGAGGCCGTAACGTCTTAAGAGTTCTTAGTTGAGCACCAATTTCCATATATTTTGCTTAAAAGCATATTACTGCTTGGTTTTTTGTATTCAATTTTTACTAATTTTTCGGATTATTTACGCGGTATTTAATCCTTAAATCAGATTAATACTTAATTTAAACACTTAATCTTAAAACCAAGTCTTATGAAGAAGCTAATTCTTGTTTTCTTTTCACTTCTTCTCATACAGGCAATGGGAGCTCAAACCATAAGAGTATCCGGAGAAGTAACGGATGCAGTTGAGGGTTCTTCTTTACCTGGAGTGAATGTCGTGGAATTGGGAACTACCAATGGCACCATCACAGATGTGAATGGTAACTATAGTATTAGTGTTCCCGGAAATGCCACTCTTGTATTCTCTTACGTAGGTTATCTTCCGCAGGAGATAGCAGTGGCCGGGCAAACAAATATCAATGTTACAATGCAGCTGGATGTGGTGGCCATTGCGGAAGTTGTGACGATCGGCTACGGAACTGTCAGAAAGCAGGATGCCACAGGCTCAGTCGTTGCAATTACTTCTGATGATTTCAATCAGGGAGCTATAACGTCTCCTATTGAACTGGTTGCCGGGAAAATCCCCGGACTTTTGATTACAAACTCCGGAGGACAGCCCGGAGCCGGATCTACCATCCGGATCAGAGGTGGATCATCGCTGAGTGCAAGTAACGATCCTCTTGTTGTAATTGACGGTGTACCGGTGGATAACGACGGTATCGCTGGAATGAGCAGCCCCCTGAGTACTGTTAATCCCCATGATATCGCATCATTCACCGTTCTTAAGGATGCTTCTGCAACCGCCATATACGGGGCCAGGGCTTCAAACGGTGTGATCATCATTGAAACCAAAAAAGGCAAAAAGAATCAACCATTTACTGTTTCATATGACGGATACCTGTCATTAAGCACCAGGACTGGTGAACAGGAAGTTTTGTCAGCTGATCAATTCCGTGAAATAATAAGAGAAAGATATGGAGTTAATTCCATCCAAGACACCTTGATGGGCAATGAAAATACTAACTGGCAGGATGAAATATTCAGGACCGGTATAGGACATGATCACACATTGAGCTTCAGGGGAGGTTTAAAAGCTATCCCTTACCGTGCCTCAGTTGGATACTCGGATGTAAATGGGTTGTTGCTTAACTCAAATATGAAGAGGGTGACCAGTTCAGTAAATCTGAGTCCTACCTTTTTTGATGATCATCTGAAGGTTAACCTTAATGTAAAAGGGATGTACATTAAGAATCATTTTGCAGACCAGGGTGCAGTTGGCGCTGCAAAGTCATTTGATCCGACTCAACCCGTTAAAGATCCGAACAGCCCCTACGGAGGATTTTTTACATGGCATCAAGCCCCCCCTCTCGAACCACAAAATCAATTTGAAGAATTCGGACTTCCGATTGCTCTTGCACCAAGGAATCCGCTCGCTATGCTTGAGATGCCGACAAACACTTCAGATGTTTACAGGATACTGGGAAACCTGGAATTCGATTATAAGCTTCATTTCCTTCCTGATTTAAGAGCTCATCTGAATCTTGGTTTGGATAAATCAACAAGTGATGGTATTTATTTTACTCCTGAAAATGCCGCCTGGAATTATGATGCGCTTGATGGTGGAGGAATAGATGGAGTCTATACCCAGGATAAAAAGAATGAATTGCTGGATTTCTATGTTAATTATGTCAAAGATATTGATGCAATTGACAGCAGAATTGATGCTACAGCAGGATATTCCTGGCAGCATTTCTGGAGACAGGGCACCACGTATGAGACCAATGTGGCTGAGACAGTTATTAATTACGATACTGATTATAAATCTGAAAGCTACATTATCTCATTTTTTGGAAGGTTAAATTATGTTTTAAAAGACAAGTATTTGCTAACCGCTACTCTCCGCCAGGATGGTTCCTCAAAGTTTTCACCTGATACAAGATGGGGACTTTTCCCGTCAGTAGCACTGGCCTGGAATATTGCCGATGAGCAATTTATCCCGGATTTTTTAAATACTCTGAAACTAAGGCTGGGTTATGGAGTAACCGGACAGCAGAATATTGGGGATAATGACTATCCTTACATACCTCGTTATACTTACGGCGGAGCAAATGCACAGTATTTATTCGGAGATACATTTATAACGACTATCAGGCCTGAAGGTTATGATGCAAATATAAAGTGGGAAGAGACAACAACCTGGAATGCAGGTCTTGATTACGGATTCTTAAATAACCGGATTATTGGTACAGTTGATCTCTATTACAGGGCAACTAGTGACCTGATAAACTTTATTCCTGTTCCTGCCGGGACGAACCTGACTAACTATATTTTAACTAATGTCGGTGACCTCACGAACAAGGGTGTCGAGTTCTCCATAAATGCAAATATTATTTCCAAAGTAAATATGTCATGGGATCTGGGCTTCAATGCCACTTATAACAAAAATGAAATTACAAGGCTGACTGCAATTGATGATCCCAACTATCTTGGTGTCAGGACAGGAGGCATAAGTGGAGCTGTAGGTAATACCATCCAGATGCACAGTGTTGGTTATCCCACATCTTCTTTCTTTGTTTATGAACAGGTATATCAACCTGATGGGACACCAATCCAGGATCTGTACGTCGACAGGAATAATGATGGCATTTTAAACGATAATGATAAGTATCATTATAAAAAGCCTGCCCCCGATGTCTTTATGGGCTTCTCATCATATTACAGGTACAAAGACTTTGATTTTACTTTTGCCGGAAGAATTAATCTCGGCAATTATGTATATAATAACAATAAATCAACATCCGGCACTTACAGCGACCTGTATAATACAAGTGGATTCCTTAATAACCTCACTACGGATATTTATGATTCGAAGCTTCAGAGTCCTTGTTACAACTCTGACTATTATATGGAAAATGGTTCATTCCTGAGGATGGATAATATATCTGCAGGATATAATTTTACTGAAATCATCAAGTATATTTCCAGCCTGAGGGTATATGCAACTGTTCAGAATGCATTTTTAATTACCAAATACGGAGGACTGGATCCTGAGGTAGATAATGGGATTGATAATAGTCTGTATCCACGTCCCAGGAACTTTCAGTTTGGTGTAAGTGTCCAATTTTAAATTTGTGATAACATGAAAGCAAAAAATTATAAATTTTTCATAATTGGAGTAGTTGCTGTTTTATCTGCAATTACTTCATGTATAAGTGACCTGAATACGGTTCCTCTGGATAAGGATGTAATTACATCAGAATCAGTATATAAGAATCCTGATTCTTACAAGCAGGTTCTGGCAAAATTGTATGGCGGTCTTGCACTAAGCGGACAGCAGGGACCTCATGGGGATGTCGACCTCGCCGGTATGGATGAAGGGTTCGGCCAGTATAACAGAGGTTTCTGGTATGCCCAGGAATTCCCGACAGATGAATCGGTAGTTGGATGGAATGATCTTGGGATCAGGGATTTACATTATATGAACTGGTCGTCATCCAATCAGTTCCTGATGACATTATATTACAGGGTGTTCTACCAGGTTTCGCTGTGTAATGAATTCCTCAGAGAGTCGACTGATACAAAACTTGATGAAAGAGGGATCAGTAGTGATAAAAAGGCAGAAATTCAGGTATACAGGACGGAAGCCCGTTTTCTGAGAGCGTTAAGCTACTGGCATGCGCTGGATCTGTTTGGCAGTGTTCCGTTTGTAACCGAAAACGATAAAGTTGGCTCATTCTTTCCCGAACAGATTAGCAAAGCAGATCTGTTTAATTATATTGAAAGTGAACTCCTTGACATAGAAGATGCCCTGGTTCCTGCAAGACAAAATGAATATGCACGTGCTGACCAGGGTGCTGCATGGATGCTCCTTGCAAAACTGTATCTTAATGCCGAAGTGTATACTGGCACCCAAAAATATACGGAGTGTTTAACTTACTGCAATAAGATAATTGATGCAGGTTATACACTTGAACCGGTATACGCCAACCTGTTTCTCGCAGATAATGATCAATCCAATGAAATAATATTCCCGATCGCATATGACGGGGTTCATACAAGGACATGGGGTGGGACTACGTTTATCATTAACGCACAGGTAGGTGGTTCTATGGTTCCTGCTGAGTTTGGGATATCAGGCCCATGGAATGGTTTAAGGACAACAAAAGAATTTGTGGCCAAATTCTTGAACATCGATAATCTGAAGAGCGGCAAATTCAGTCTGAAAAGTGCTAATGATTATCCGGTAATCTATGTGCCAGGAGATCATAATGATTGGGATCCCGCAAATCAAACAACAGTGCTGGCTTCAGTTTTGAGTGATGACCATTACGAAGGTTATTTGTGGTTTCCAGCTGCTAACAATGGATTTAAATTCACCGAAGGCCCAAACTGGAGTATGGATTGGGGTGATGATGGTGCGGATGGTACCCTTGAACACCCTGGCTCTAATATTGTTGCCGGTGAAGCTGGTTATTATAAATTGAATGTTGCTCTTGATACTTTCACATATACAATGGTAAAAACTGACTGGGGTGTTGTCGGAGATGCAACTGGATCATGGGATTCAGACCAGAATATGACCTATGATCCAGACAGTGGCTACTGGTCAGCAATCCTTGAACTTACAGCAGGTGCGATTAAATTCAGGGCTAATGATGGATGGGGTATAAATTATGGTGATAATGGAGCAGACGGAATACTTGAGTCGGGTGGTGCAGACATTGCAATCACAACACCTGGTAAATACCTGGTTAAACTGAAACTGGGAGCGCCGGATTATACATATTCACTCGAACAGTACAGTTATGACACCAGGGGGATGTTCTGGACCGACGGCCAGTCCCTTGAAATTGAAGACCTGGGTTTATTTACTGATGGTTATGCTATCACCAAATGGAGAAATGTTACGTCCACAGGTCTACCGGGATCAGATCAGACTCATTGTGATACCGATTTCCCGATGTTCCGCCTTGGAGATGTATACCTTATGTATGCTGAGGCAGTACTCAGGGGTGGGACAGGTGGTTCAAGTGCAACAGCTCTTCAGTATGTAAACGCACTCAGAGAAAGGTCGTATGGCGATCAGGGTGGAAATATAGTAGAAGCAGATCTCACACTTCCTTTCATCATTGACGAAAGAGCCCGAGAGTTGTACTGGGAGTGCCATAGGAGGACCGACCTGATAAGATTCGGACTGTTCACCACTGACCAGTATTTATGGTCATGGAAAGGCGGTGTTAAGGATGGCATGTCAGTTGAAGATATCTATAACATTTACCCGCTGGCGGCCTCGGATGTCGGAGCAAATCCAAACCTGACCCAGAATGATGGTTATTAGAATAAACAATAAAACAATTATGATATGAAAAACTTAAAATTGATATTCATAACCTTGGGATTTGCCTTGCTCTTCGTTTCTTGTGAAACCGAAGATAGGGGTCCTGTTGTTGGTGTATTTACACCACCATCGATATCAGGTCCTGCAGGTGGAGGAAGCTTCGTTTTTACAGATTCAACCGAAAATGTTGTTATGACAAAATTCACCTGGACTGAAGCTGATTTTGGATTTCAGTCAGCAACTATCTATAACGTTATGTTGGATTTTGCAAACAACAACTTTGCTGCACCTTTCACTATTGGAAATACAACCGGTCTTGAACTTGAAGTTCTGAACGGTGATGTAAACAATAAGCTGATGACAGCCCGAGCTATCGGTGGACGGGCAACTGATTTTGAAGTCAGGATCCGTGCTACCATCCATAAGGATGTAGATACACTTTATTCAACCGGAATCACACTTACATTAACTCCGTTTGAAAAGATTATCATTTATCCGAGTCTGTATGTGCCCGGAAGCTACCAGGATAACTGGAATCCGGCATGGGTAGAATGGACACCGGGAAATGAAGATACAAAAGTGTATTCAGTTAAGGATGACGGAAAATATGAAGGTTATCTTTATTTTCCTGAAGCTGAAACGTTTTATAAGTTTACCACAGTCCCTGCATGGGAACAGAACAATACGATAGCTGATCCGGATGCAGGCGGACAGACAGGAACTTTACAGATAGGAAACTGGGGCGGTAATAATATAAAGGTAACTACCGGTGCGGGCTACTACCTTGTAAAAGCAAATCTGAATGATTTAACCTATTCGAATACTCTTACCGACTGGGGTCTCATTGGATCTGCCACAGCCGGTGGATGGGTTTCTGACCAGAATATGACTTACGAACCGTTGACTGACAGATGGACTATAACTGCGGATCTTGTCGCAGGTAAAATCAAATTCAGGGCAAATGAAGCATGGGATATCAATTTAGGCGATGATAACGCGGATGAAAAACTTGAATACGGAGGTCTTGATATTGATATTGCTCAAGCCGGGAATTATACTATCACTTTGAACCTTAGTGAGGCGATTTACAGATATACTGTAGTTAAGAATTAAGGTTTAGTCAGAAATCTGAAAGAGGTTATTTCAGCCTGAGACTGGAATAACCTCTTTTTTTTCATTGTACCTTTGCAGCAGAAGTGGATCTATTAATCGACTGCCTTATGAAATTTAAATTGAACATGTTCCTGTTTTCTTTCCTGCTTATTCTGCCGGTTTGTGATCGTGATAATCCGCCTCATAACAACTCCAACGATACATTACCTGAATATTATACGCCGGATCAGTTTGTGATGGGAGCAGACCTTTCATATGTTAACCAGATTCTTGATCATGGTGGGACATACAGCGATTCAGGACAGGTTGCTGATCCCTATAAGATTTTTAAGAAATATGGGGCAAATGTTATAAGGTTCAGATTATTTCATAATCCGGCCTGGACAAAAGAAGTTTATACTCCGGCCGGGGATAAGATGTATAATGATTTCAAGGATGTAAAACGGGGAATTCAAAGGGCCAAAGAACAGGGAATGCAGGTTTGCCTTGATTTTCACTATTCTGATACCTGGGCCGGGACCAGCAGCCAGGAAGTTCCTGCAGCATGGGAATCATTGACTCTCGGAGCACTGCATGACAGCATCTATAACTATACTTTCAGTATACTTAAAAAACTGGACAATGAGGGATTGATGCCGGAATTTGTACAGGCAGGAAATGAAATAAACCCGGGTTTCTTACTCCCACAGGGAAACCGATGGAACGGAAATACACAAAACTTTATCTATTTGCTGAACAGTGCAATTACTGCAATCAGACAGGCTGGTGCCGAAAGCGATATAAATCCGAAAATCATTATCCATGTTGCACAACCTGAGAACGCAATCACCTGGTTTGAGGGGCTCGGGGATAATGGCCTGACTGATTTCGATATAATAGGTGTCTCATATTATTATATGTGGTCAGATGTCAACCTTGAAAATGTCAGTAATTATGTTGGTGTACTGAAAAAAAATTATGGGAAAGATGTAATGATAATGGAAACAGCTTATCCCTGGACAACGGGTTGGGATGATAATTATAATAATATCCTGAACGAAAGCAGATTAGTTTCAGGATTTCCTGCCAGCATCAGCGGGCAATATGAATATCTTAAGAAACTTACGCAGGAAATAATAGACGGAGGAGGCAAAGGCATTTTTTACTGGGAGCCGGCATGGATCTCATCAAACATGAGAGATCTGTGGGGAACTGGATCATCGTGGGAATGCAATACACTTTTTGATTTTGAGGGAGATGTGATAAAAGGTATGAAGTTTATGACTTATAAGTATAAGTTTTAATTAAGAAAGCATGGGGCATGGAGCATGGGGCATGGGGAAAGAAAAAATTAGATTTTAAGAATAAAAAAGATGAAACAAGTCATCCCGAGGGAGTGAAACGACCGAGGGAACTCGCAAAAAATTAAGGTTAACAAGGATTTGGATAACTGTGAATTATCAACCGAATAAACAAACAATGAAAAAATCAAAGATCTTAGTTTATATCCTGATTCTTCAGTTTATCAGTATTATGACTATGGCCCAGATCGAACATATGGAACCGCCCTTCTGGTGGGCAGGAATGAAAAATCCGAATTTACAGCTGATGGTCCATGCCGGGAATATTGCGGATACTAAAGTGGCGATCAGTTACGAAGGTGTGGAACTGAAGTCCATATCGCTTGTTGACAATCCCAATTTTATGTTTATAGATCTGGCATTATCACCGGACGTGAAGCCGGGAAGTTTTGAAATCCAGTTCAGGAAAGATAATAAAACTGTTGCATCATATACATACGAACTGAAGGAAAGAATAGCAGGATCTTCGCAACGGGAGGGATTTAAAAATTCAGATGTTTTGTACCTGGTTATGCCTGACAGGTTTGCAAATGGTGATCCGTCGAATGATGAAATAAAAGGCATGAAAGAAGGTCTTGAAAGAAACGAGCCGTATGGCAGGCACGGGGGTGATATACAGGGTATTATAGACCATCTGGACTATGTTTCAGAAATGGGATTTACAGCAGTCTGGTTAAATCCTGTCCTGGAAAATGACCAGCCCGAAGCTTCTTATCATGGATATGCAACTACTGATTTCTATAAAGTCGATAAACGCTTTGGAACCAATGAAGATTACCGGAAGCTTGGGGAACTGACAAAGGGAAAAGGAATAAAACTAATCATGGATATGATTTTTAACCACTGTGGTTCAGAACACTGGTGGATGTATGATATGCCCTCCTCCGACTGGATTAATTATTATCCGGACTATATAATCACCAATCACAGGCGAACACTGAACCAGGATCCTCATATGTCAGATTATGATTCAAGGATTTTTACTGATGGCTGGTTCGTCCCCACAATGCCGGATCTTAATCTGCGTAATCCGTTTATGGCTAATTATCTGATTCAGAATAGTATATGGTGGATTGAGTACATAGGTTTGTCAGGGATCCGGATGGATACATATCCTTATCCGTATAAATGGGCTATGGCAGAATGGAATAAAAGGGTTCTCCGGGAATATCCTGATTTTAACATAGTGGGAGAGGAGTGGAGTTTAAATCCGGCAATTGTATCTTACTGGCAGAAGGGCCAGACCAATTTTGATGGTTACAGGGGAGAGCTTCCAGGCCTTATGGACTTTCCCCTCCAGAATGCCCTGTCTGTATCTTTAACCGAAGCGGAAGGATGGGCTTCAGGTCTGATCAGGTTGTATGAAACCCTGGCAAGCGATTTTTTATATCCTGATCCTGATAATCTCGTTGTTTTCCCTGACAATCATGACATGAGCCGATTTTTCATGCAGGTCGGAATGGATGTGGACCTGTTTAAGCTTGGGATAGCATTCATCCTCACGACACGTGGAATTCCACAGATCTTTTATGGAACAGAAATCTTAATGTCTCATACAGAAGGAAATGATCATGGGCATATCAGGAAGGATTTTCCAGGGGGATGGGAGGGCGATAAAATAAACGGCTTTACCGGACGCGGGTTGACAACCCGGGAACTTGAAATAAAGGATTATTTTAAAAACCTTTTAAACTGGAGAAAAAATTGCACAGTTATCCATGAAGGGAAAATGACACATTTTGTGCCTCAGGATGGAGTATATGTTTATTTCAGGCACAGCAATGAAGGCAAAGTGATGGTGGTCCTGAATAAGAATGTGCATGAAACAATCCTGGAACTTGAAAGGTTCCGGGAACTGTTAGACAGAGGTGTGAAGGGCAGGGATGTAATCAGCGGAAAGGAAATTGAATTAAATGATGAAATTTTGCTTCAGCCACGGACGCCGATGATAATTGAATTATGGTGAAGCGTGAAGTGTGAAGCGTGAAAAAATCAAGAAAGACTGGCAGAAACAAGTCATCCCGAAGGAGCGCAGCGACTGATGGAGCTCGTCATCGAGTAAGACTAACAAAGATATAGACCATTTTGAATATTACGAGATCCCGAGGTGGCTTTGCCACCTCGGGATGACAGCGTTCCTAAGAAGTTCATAATAATCATAACATATAAATGAAAAAGAAAATCTTCCTTCTGAGTATGTTTGGCCTGGTGTTTTTTGTTTTTGCCGGTGCCCAGCTTATTGAGACGGACCCGGCAGTACCGGTTACAGGACAGCCGATTAAGGTTTATTATTATACCGATGAGGAGCAGGGAGCACTGAAAAACTTTACCGGGGATCTGTATACTCATACAGGTGTTATACTTGAAGGAAGCAGCAGCTGGAAGCATGTTATTGGAAGCTGGCGTGATAATGGAACGCAGCCTAAACTGACATATCTGGGGAATTTCAGGTATGAACTGGTTATTTCACCGGATGTTGAAACTTATTATTCTGTCGCCGAAAACGAAAAAGTGGTAAGAATGGCATTTGTCTTTCGTAATTCAGCTTCAGACAAGCAATCAGCTGATCTTTTCGTTGATGTATTTGAACCCGGACTGAACATTAAAATCAATTCTCCTGATGAACCATACCTGGTTGTGGAACTAAACGACACAATAACAGTGAGCGCTTCGGCTACAGCAGCTCAATCTGTTTCATTGTACATAAATAATGACTTCATTACCCAGGGGCAGGACCAGTACACACTGAATTATAATATAATTCCTTCCGGCTACGGGGAATACTGGGCCAGGCTTGTTGCCAGCGATGTTACAGAATCAGTCGCTGATTCATTCTTTTATTATGTCACCTCACCGGCTCAGGTGGAAGATCTTTCCGCTGGTTTAAAAGACGGGATTAATTATATTTCAGATACCTCTGTTACACTGGTTTTATATGCGCCTGGCAAAGAGCATGTCTTTGTGATCGGGGATTTCATCGATTGGTTTACACGTGATAGCGGTCATATGAAAGTAACGGCGGATAGTAAAAGACATTGGCTGCAGATCAGCGGATTGACTCCGGGCGTGGAATACCGCTTTCAGTATGTGGTGGACGCAAATATCAGAATAGCTGATCCATATGCAGATAAAATACTTGATCCCTGGAATGATCCATATATTCCAGAAGAAACTTATCCGGGATTGATTGATTACCCGGATGGACTGACATCCGGCGTGGTTTCAGTTCTGCAGACTAAGCAGGAAGAGTACCAGTGGCATGATGAGGGATTCCAGCCGCCGGAAAAAACCGGCCTTGTAATCTATGAGCTTCTTATAAGGGATTTCCTTTTAAAGCACGATTACCGGACCCTGACCGATACACTGGATTGGCTTACCGGACTGGGCATCACTGCTGTTGAGCTTATGCCTGTAAATGAATTTGAAGGAAACCTGAGCTGGGGCTATAATCCCTCATTCTATTTTGCGCCTGATAAATATTATGGACCTAAAAATGACCTGAAAGCATTTATAGATAGCTGTCATTCAAGGGGGATTGCAGTAATTATGGACATTGTGCTGAATCATTCTTATGGACTTTCGCCGCTCGTCCAGTTGTATTTCGATAAAAATACAGGGAAAACGACTCCTGAAAATCCATGGTATAATGTGGATTCCCCCAATCCGGTTTTTTCATGGGGTTACGACTTTAATCATGAAAGCCAGGATACAAAGGATTTTGTTGACCGGGTGAATGCATACTGGCTGACAGAATACCACTTCGATGGATTCAGGTTTGATTTTACAAAGGGATTTACAAATACACCCGGTGAGGGGAGTGCTTATGATGCATCAAGAATAAGCATACTGAAAAGAATGGCTGATAAGATCTGGAATGTGAATCCCCTGGCATATGTCATTCTGGAGCACTTCACTGAAAATACAGAAGAAAAGGAACTGGCTGAATACGGCATGATGCCCTGGGGGAACCTGACCACACAATACGGAAATGCAACACGGGCATATACGTCCGACCTTTCATGGGGCATAGCATCTGAGCGGGGCTGGAATGTGCCTAACCTTGTAACTTATATGGAAAGTCATGATGAGGAAAGGCTGATGTATAAAAATCTGACCGGTGGTTTGTATACGGGAGGATATGATACCAGGGAACCTGAGATTGCTCTAAAGAGAATGGAAATCGCGGCAGTATTTTTCCTGACATTGCCGGGGCCGAAAATGATCTGGCAATTCGGGGAACTTGGTTATGATTACTCAATTGATTATAACGGGCGTACGGGTGAGAAACCAATTAAATGGAATTATTTCTGGGAAACAAACAGGAAACACGTCTACCAGGTATATAAATTTCTGAATGAATTGCGCAATGATTATGAAGTGTTCAATACTTCAGATTATGATTATGCCCTGGCAGGGAAACAAAAACGTATTAATTTAAACCATCCCGACATGAATGTAGCAGTGCTTGGCAATTTCGCGACATCATCAGCCAGTGTGGTACCAGCTTTTCAGGAAACCGGCACATGGTACGAATATTTTTCCGGAGATTCGCTCCAGGTCTCTGATGTCAATGCTCAGTTAACTCTTGAACCGGGAGAGTACAGGCTATATACCGATAAAAAGCTTGAAACTCCGGAATTCATATTGGGTATGGAAAATCAGGGATGGGATCAGGAAGGATTTGGCGTAATGGTATACCCTAATCCTTCGCAACAGGATTTTAATATTCTAATCAACTGCCTTCAGCCCATTCCAGTCACATTGACTGTCACAGACATTACCGGCAGGGAAGTGTGCATCCTGTCATCCGGCATAATCGTTAGCGGATCGCTCAATTTTAAATGGGACGGAAGAACCAGCGAAGGAAGCGAGGCCAGCCCCGGCATTTATCTCCTTCAAATCTCAACCCCCTCAAATCAAAGGGTCATTAAAATTATCCGGTAAATTCTATCACCAAATAGAATCAATTATCAGCGTTTCCATTTAAATTTAGTTTTAATACAGCCCCGGAACAAACAATGGGAGAGCTATTCTGTTATGACACGGCCTTTTTCTAAATCTCCAGAGTAAAAGTAGTACCCTTCCCTTCTTCCGATGTGAAATAGATGCTGCCTTTATTAAGCCGCATAATCTGTCGTGCCAGGTTCAGTCCGATACCTGAGCCTTTTTTCTTTGTAGTAAAAAAAGGAATGAATATTTTATCTATGCTTTCCCGGTCAATCCCTTGTCCATTGTCAGAAACCTGTATAAATATCTTTTCTCCAAGCCGGAATCCCGTCATCCTGATCTTTTTATTCCTCTTTTTTTCAAGTGCATCTCTGGCATTTACGATAAGATTTATAAGCACCTGCAGAATCATATCCTTATCAGCATATATAGCAAGTTCCGGTCCTTCCGAAAACACTTCAAAACCAATTTTGTGTTTATCCAATGTCTTTTTCATCAGGCTGGAAACATCGTTAAAAAGCTCAACCAGTTTGATGTTCTTAAAGACAGGCTGCGGCAAGCGTGTGAGATCCCTATAATTGCTCACAAATTTCAGCAAACCCTTGCTTCTTTCCTCAATTGTTCTTAGACTGCTGTACATGTCATCAGCATCTTCGGCAGGAATTCCGGATAAAGGTTTCATTGTCCCGTTCTCTTCCGTCAGCATCTCATTAATGGCAGAGCTTAGCGAAGAAATGGGTGTAACAGAATTCATGATCTCATGGGTAAGTACGCGGATAAGTTTCTGCCACGACTCAAGTTCCTGTGTTTCAAGCTCTTCCTTTATGTCCTGTATAGACACCAGTTTATGCGGCACCTCCTGAAGCTTAAATTCAGAAGCATATACCGACAGCTGCATCAATTCCCCTTTCAGTATCACCTTTATCATCTCATTCTGGCCGGATGACAGCTTCAGAATCAGTTCATATAAATCCTCATTGATTTTTTTAATTATACTGATATGGTCGGGAGCTGTAACTCCCAGCATTTTCCTTGCAGCGGGATTGAAGACACTGATGGCGCCATCAGCACGGAAACAGATCAGGGTAACGTTAATATGATTAATTATGAATTGCAGATACTGATAATGTACTTCCCGTTCAATACTGGCATCGCGGTAAACATTACGTATCTCATTGAAGATTTCTTCAAGTTCCCTGAAAGATTTTTCACTGAACCTGGTTGCGACAGATTGTGAGAAATCCTTCTGTTTGAGAGAAAGCAGCATATTGTAAAGATCGCGGTTAGAACGGTCGATGAAAAAAAACAACTCAACCAGAAGGATAATAATAAGAACGGCCGTGACTCCTGTTGCAATATACCAGTTTCCTTTGTTGATTGCAAAGAATAGAAATCCCATGAGGACTCCCAGAAGGGCTATCCTGATTATTACCTTCAGCCGGAAACTTCTAAATATCATATTTTTTCATTTTCCGGTAAAGTGTTGTCCTGGCCAGGCCGAGCTCTTCAGAAGTACGGGTCATGTTATGTCTGTTCCTCTCAAGTGCATTCAGAATTGTTTGTTTCTCAACTTCTTCCATATTCTGGATCCCGGGTTGAATGACCTGCGTACCGGCACGCTCAACAAGGAAGTTATCAGGTTTAATGATGTCCGATTCACTTAGAATAATTGACCTTTCTATTATATGTCTCAGCTCCCTTACATTCCCGGGCCAGTAATACCGGGTAAGTTTCCTGTAACTTTCCGGAGAGATTTTGACTTTGCCTTTATTATATTTCCTTGCATAGATGTCTTTAAAGTAATCTGCCAGCAATGGAATATCTGCAATTCTTTCCCTTAGTGGAGGTATGCTCATTTCAACAGTATTGATACGGTACAGCAGATCCTCCCTGAATTTTTTCTGGGCAACCATTTCGGATACCGGCATGTTGGTTGCGCAAATAAGACGTACATCGATTGGCTGGCTTTCGTTTGAGCCGACGGGAGTGACCCTGCGATTCTCTATTACACTTAAAAGTTTTACCTGCATTGACATAGGAAGATTCCCGATCTCATCAAGGAAAAGAGTTCCTCCTGATGCTACTCTGACCCTGCCGGTGCGGCTTTCCTTTGCATCGGTGAATGCCCCTTTGATGTGACCGAACAGTTCACTTTCAAACAGGGATTCAGGTATCGCCCCAAGATCAACGGAAACAAATATCTGCATGGCCCGGGGTGATGACCGGTGAATTGCCCTTGCTACAAGCTCCTTCCCTGTGCCGTTCTCTCCAAGCAGCAGGATATTGGCGTCTGTTGCAGCTACCTTCCGGATAGTCTCAAATACCTTGTTCATTTCTTCTGACCGGCCAATAATTTCTGAATACTGTTGATCAATCTCTTCGGTCAGAACTTTTTGTTTTTCCCTGAGACTTGCTATTTCTTTCCTCGACTCACTCAACCTGACAGCATTTGACACCGTAGCCAGGAGCTTTTTATTATCCCAGGGTTTTATAATGAAATCTATTGCACCATCCTTCATTGCCTGGACAGCCAGATCAATATCTCCGTATGCAGTAATCATGATAACCAGGATATCCGGATCAGCTTTCATTATCCGCCTTAACAGTTCAATTCCCTCTTTACCGCTGGTTGCCCCGACCCTGAAATTCATGTCAAGCAGAATTACATCATATTTGGCCCTGACAATTTCGGGTATAACTCTTTCCGGGTTTGTTTCTGTCTCAATAGATTCAAAGCTCCTTTTCAGAACAACCTTTGTTGTGAGCAGTATATCCTGATCATCATCAATAACCAGTATTTTTCCAGAATTTTGTGTCATAATACCTGCAAAGGTATCGATAATGTTTCAATATGAAACAATTTTTGTATCACTATGAAACATGCAAACTACAAGAATACAGAAGTTCCGGGTTCCGGGTTCCGGGTTCCAGGTTATTAAATTTCAGTGTTTTAAACATACAACTAGCAACCGGCAACCTGTTACTTCATAGTTTACTGAAATAATCTGTGTTAAAATAATGTAGACTGATTATCAAGATATTAGAAGTCTTGGTACAATAGTTGGATTAAAGATTTTGCTAATTCAATTTAACTAAATTAATAACCAGAATCATGATCTCCACAAAAGACTTAACCAAAGTATTCCGCACAGACGAAGTGGAAACTACCGCACTGAACAAGGTTAACCTGGATGTTCAGAAAGGCGAGTTTGTAGCTATAATGGGGCCTTCCGGCTGCGGAAAATCGACTCTTCTTAATATCGTTGGATTGCTTGATAATCCGACAGGAGGAGAATTATATTTCGACGGCGCAGAAGTTTCGAAATTCAAGGAACGTCAGCGTACAAGCCTGAGGAGGGGCAATATCGGTTTTGTATTCCAGAGTTTTAATCTGATCGATGAACTAACTGTTTATGAGAATGTTGAGCTGCCTCTGCTTTACATGAAGGTATCCGCTTCCCAGCGTAAAACTATGGTGAACGAGGTGCTCGATCGCATGAAGATCTCTCACAGGAAAAAACATTTTCCCCAGCAGCTTTCGGGAGGTCAGCAGCAAAGAGTGGCAATCTCAAGGGCGGTTGTTACAAAGCCCAAGCTGATTCTTGCAGATGAACCTACCGGGAACCTTGACAGTGCAAATGGGGAAGAAGTTATGAATCTGCTCACCGAACTCAATAAGGATGGTACCACAATAGTGATGGTAACCCACTCACCATCAGATGCTGATAAAGCCCACCGGATCATTCAGCTTTTTGATGGTCATATCGTCACAGAGAATATCAGGAAGATTTTGTGATTTAACAGGGGTGGATATCATAAAAATTCACAGATCACAGATTAACATATTAAAGACTTTACGGGATCAGGTTCATCAGATTCAACAGATTCGTCTGATCAGTCAGATTCATAATGTTCATAAGATTAAAAGATTCTTAAAATTTATCAGTCACCCCCTTTATTATTAATTTCAAGACAGGTTGAGTCAGAAGGGAACAATAGAAAATGATCAGGAATTATATAATTACAGCCATCCGTAATCTTCTCAGGAACCCGGTTTATGCATTGATTAACATTTTTGGATTATCAATCGGCATTACCTGTAGTCTGCTGATATTGATCTTTATTAAGAATGAGATCAGTTATGACAGGTTTAATGAGAAGAAAAATGATCTTTACCGGATGGTTTTTGAGATGGCGGATCCCGACGGCCGCACGTCTTCTCCCCAGATGACTGCACCGGTAACACCCGCGATGATGGAAGAATTTCCTGAGGTGAAAGCTGCAACAAGATTAACAGGATACCGTGATGGGTATTTTACATATCAGAATAAATCATATAAAACCGGGAATGTAATATATGCCGATTCATTATTTTTT
>JBGPAO010000008.1:0-25633 GCA_041480755.1 Bacteroidia bacterium | reverse complement strand
GCTCACTGCTCACTGTTCACTGTTCACTATCCTACCCATTCACTCATGGCTTCTATCATTGTGAGTTAATGATCATCTTCAAAGGAACCCTTATAAACCTCGGCCTGTAAATATCTGCATCCCTGAAGTGATCCTCAAGTAACAGACTGTTCATATTATATGAAATTAATAACTTCCCATCTTTAGTAAACTGGGGATGTGCCAGAGCATTGTAAGTAAACAGATTTTTATTATCCTCCGGGATTGGTGTTATATAAAGAAGAGTTTTCTGAGACCAGGGACCATAAGGCTTATCAGAGACAAATGAATAAATTTCCGGACTGAGAAAAGCACCTGTCTGCGTGATAAGTACATATTTGTTTTTAATTTTTATTACACTGAATTGTTCCGACACATCTATATCTGACATGGGAACTGACATTGCCGGATCGGAGCTCCAGCCTGTCCCTGTGAAAAATTCCCATGGACCTGTCACATCACCGGAAGCAAATCTTGCTACATGAGGTTTGCTGTCTTTCCCTCCATATACATATGTGTAATCACGTTCTTCGAGAATGGCATTTCCATAGTGAACCTGGTTCTTTAGGCTATATGGTATGGGAATGATTACTTCTTCTTTAATATCTGGCAGGGAATAAGTTGCCAGCCATGTACCTGTCCATCTGAATCCCCACATCCCGGTATCTGCCTGCATTATTCCCGAGAGGAACAGCTTAAACCTGTTATTTTCAACAAATCCAGCACAGGGCCAGAACCAGACAGAATCCTCAGACACTTTTTTATTTCCTGTTATTTCCGGAGTAGGTACGACAAAGGAAACAGGATGCTCTTTGGTCCCCTGATGCAATGTAATAACTGAATCGCCATCCTGGACTACTACTGAATTTCTGATGAATATTGGTGTTGTCCTTTCCCGTGTGTTATCAGAATAAACATTTCCCAGGAAAGTGTCTCCGAAAATCCATATTGTTCTGCCGTCGGGTAAGAGAACTGAAAATGTCCCGTCACCTCCGGTATAGCCGCAACAATCCCTGTTGAAAATTTCAGTAAAAAAAGTATCCTGCACTACTTTTAAATCATCTTCTGAAATTTTCTTCTTTCCAGGAAACTGATTACAGTATACCAGAGTGAATAACAACAATGTAAATGAGAATTGAATTATTTTCATTATGTCAATATTAACTTGAAACTTGCACCTTGTACCCTGCACCATGCACCCTGTACCTTGCAACTTGTAACATGTAACTTTTATTCCTTGTACCTTGTACCTCCTGGTCTTTTAGATCAATGTTTCGAATTATTCACTAACATAGTCCTCGATAAGCTTCTTCCAGAGCTGATATCCCTTACCACTTAAGTGTAATCCATCAAGACTGTAATCCGGATTTAGCTTGTTTTCCGGAGTAGCAAATGCTGAAAAAAGGTCGATATACTGACAGCCTTTAGACCCGGCTAATTCTTTTAACCTTTCATTGATCCGGATGATCTCTGAATTTTTCCTTGTATAATGTATCGCATCATCAGTGGGGAGGACACTTTGTATATAGATCCTGGTGGCAGGGGATTTGGCTGATATGCCATCAAGTATTTTGCTGTAGTTCTCAATGATATATTCCACAGATTTGCCGTTTGACAGGTCATTTGTTCCTATCATAATAAATATTTTATCAGGTTTTGATTCAACGACCTCATCAAGGCGTTCAAGTATCCCGTCTGTATCGTCTCCTCCGATTCCCCTGTTTTTGATATTTGGATTTTCAAACAGTTCAGACCATTCTGCCTGGTCAGTAATGCTGTTACCAAGAAATATAATTTCATGTTCCGTGTTGGGCAGAGTTTCGAAATGTTCTTTCCGGTGGTAATAATATGCTTTCATTGCTTTATTCCAGGCCTCCAGGTCTTCTGCATATTTGTCAAAACTCAGGATCTTTTCTTTCTCCTCCCGGGTTAAAATACTGCTCAGGGATGGGGGTTCGTCTTCAATCCGGCTTCCCCATTTCATATTTGGTTTTGGTCCCATTTTAAGCACCAGGCTTCCGCCGTCAACAAGCTCAGAATGATAGAACCATGGCTTATTCAATGGTTTACCATCCAATGTGGCAGACTGGATATATATGTTATCCGGTGATATGTTCTTTGCTTCAATGACAAATTCCCCACCCGGATAATATTTTCCATCAAGGTGCAGGATTACTTTTTCAAAAACCGGGCTTCCGATTTCATAGACAGGTTTAACAGAAGCTCCGCCATCCATTTCAAACAATCCCATTGCACTCATCACATACCAGGATCCCATTTGTCCTTCGTCCTCATCACCCAGCCATCCATGCTCCGGAGTACTTCCATAATAGAGATTCATTATCTCTTTTGCCCATTTCTGTGTCAGCCAGGGTTTGCCCGAATAATTAAACAGGTAAGCCGCCTGCATATTTGGCTGGTTTCCATGGTTTACCGGGAGTATTCCCATTCCTTCCAGGCTGTTGGATCCCAGTTTTTCGGAGTTAAAACTGTAAGGTTTGGATGTTTCGAATCCTTTTTCCAGCCTGTCATTGAACTCATCCTTCCCCATGAGCCCGATAAGTCCTGCGAGGTCGTGCGGAACAAAATAGGTATATTGCCACGCATTTCCTTCCACAAATCCGGATCCCAGGAACGTTACTTGCCCAAACGGACTGAATCCATCTACCCATGTCCCGTCTTCGTGTTTTCGATGGATATATCCCACATCCGGATCAAAAACATTTCTATAATTGAAAGATCTTTTTGTAAATAATTTATAATCATCATTCTTCCCCAACGCCAGAGCCATTTGTCCGACAGTCCAATCGTCATATGCATATTCCATCGTGTTGGAGACGGGACCGTCTTCGTCCGGCACATAGCCATATTTTATGTAGGTTTCCAGGTTTCTGTTCCCCACTTCACCACCTCCTTTGTGCGGTCCCCCAGGTACCGTCTGAAGCTTTTTTATGGCTTCATAAGCCTTATTCACATCGAAGTTACGAATCCCTTTCTGATAGGCACTTACAATAAAAGAAATCTCATGCGAAGCTACCATGATACCGGAATATTCAATTCCGGTAGGCCCTCTGGGGATCCAGCCCCCACGGTCAGATATCTCCAGAAATGATTTCACCCAGCTGCTGGTTATATCTGGCGTAACCAGTGACCACAGCTGATTAAGGTTCCAGAATGTGATCCAGAATCCATCCGATCCATAAATGGAGTTTGTACCCTCAGGAAGCTGTTGTTCTTTTTCATACATATCAATATACTTCCCGTTCACATCATTCCATGTCGTTTTTGGAGCGTAAGCCCAGTAAAGGTTAGTGTAGAATTTTATTTTATCTGTTTCTGATCCGCCCTCCACTTCAATCTTGCTGAGAAGATCATTCCATATTTTGTTAGCATCATTCTTTACTGCATCAAAATCCCAGTTATAATGGTCCAGTTCTGTTTCAAGGTTAAGGCGGGCCTGGTCGATGCTGACAAGTGAAATCCCCGTCTGTACCATGATTTGTTCCCCTTCCTCTGTATCGAATTCCAGGAATGCACCAATATCCCTGTTCTCAAATCCCGATGTAACTGATTCCACATTCCTGTATATATCCTCATTGACCCATCCGTTGAAAGATTTGAATGGCTTATTGAAACGCATGACAAAATTCAGGATATATTCATTGTAATTAGCTTTTCTGAGGCTTTGCTGATAAGAAAAACCATGGATCTCATGGTCATTTACTCTGGCTATGACTGTCCAGAAGATTTCAAAATCATATTCTGAAGGGATCTTCATGTCGACCAGGATTCTGGCTGAATCAGATTCAGGAAAGGTATATCGCTGAAATCCTGTACGCATGGTAGTGGTAAGCTCAGCCTTAACGCCATAATCATCGAGGAAAACAGAATAATATCCCGGTGATGCACTTTCGGTTTCATGCCTGAATTCAGACCTGTAGCCTTTCTCAGGATGCCTTTCGGATCCGGGTTCTGTCATCAGCGGACCAGTAGCAGGCATTGTCAGCAATCCTGCCATTGTCCATGAATGTATATGACTGAAACCCGCAATGTTGTTTATATCATATTCATACCCGGCCTTCCAGCCGTTATCCTGATTATCCGGACTCAGTTTGACCATTCCAAAAGGCAGGGTCGGCCCCGGAAACAGGGTCCACCTGGAATCATGACTCCCGATGAGGGGATCAACATAATCAACCGGCTCCTTGGGAAGAAAAGATTGACTGAAAGCATTAACAGACCAAAATAATGCTGTGAATAGAAGTATATTTTTCATTCGAACTTGTTTTATCGTTATGTTGAAACAGGTTGATATATCATTCATCTGCTGCTAACGCATCATGTTTCTTTCTTTCACCATCTTAATATTACCATTATCATTTGATATTGAGTAGTATTCTCTCCTATAGTAAACATGGTGGAGTTTGCCCTGAAACTTAAAATTGCCGGGGTTGCGTATTGGGTTTCGTTCCATATCAGGATAAAATCCAAAGAAACATTTCAGCATGACCTGGGATATGGAAATTCCTCCTGAGGCATCACGGGCACACCATCCCCTCTCTGCAATCCGTACGCGTGCTTTTTTGTTGTCTTTATTTTCACCCCAGAGCTCATGCGCCTGCGCCCAGGCTCCTTCATGACTGACCGGCTCGATTGCATGATAGAAATCAAGTGCCTTTTGCGGGTATCCCATTTGTACAAGTGCATCCATGGATCCTGCAGGCCAACCATCAAACGCTCCCAATGGTCCGTGATCCGGACGGTCAGAACTGCCGGCAGCTATATCCTGTAATGACTGTGCCCGCATCCAGTGATCGGTTATGAGTTCGCGATAAAAGAAATCCATCATCTCTTCTTTTATGTCCGGGGGTATGTCCTTTGGCAAATATCTGCCCAGGAACATGAAATCAAGACAATGACGGACTTCAATTTTTTTATTATTTGGATGAAGGCTGTACCATACACCATCGCCGGCATATAGTTTCAAAAGTCTTCGGATCATATCATCCGCTACCTGCCTTAAAGAATCTGCCTTTTCCCTGTTTCCTGTTTTCTCAATGAAAGCTGCTGTTTCACGCATCATCCAAATATATCCGGCATTAAAGGAAGGTACAATATGCTTATATGTCGGTACACATTCCAGCAGGTTCCATTCATCATCACCAAAATCAGCAAGCTTATAAATATCATCTGTACATCCCTCTGTACCATATATGGAGATCTTTTGCCAGTTCATGGCATAATTTTCAAGGTGTTGAAGGACTGTTTTCCCATTAATTTTTTCCTCAAGAAATCCGAAATCACCCGATATTGTAATGTATGCACGTATCATCTGGAACAGCGCCCAGTAATTAGCAGAATATCCATTCCCGACTCCCTTGCCGCCAAAATTATCCATCCCATAATATTTGCTTGGATCAATTAAAATCCATGATGAGATATGTTCTTTCATCATTTCCGGATCCACCACTGCCCATAATGTAGCCCATTCAGTAATATCCCAGAAAAATGTAATTGATCCGCCCCATTTAGGCCCCCCTGTAAGAAAAACTTTTTTGTGTTTGGGCAGATTGGTATTGATCAGGTATAACATTGTAAGTGGCCCGTTATAATAGACTTTCCTTGCAAGGGAATCAGGCGTTTCAAGAACGGGAAAACAGCCGGATAATATCGGATTATCAGGCCTGAATATTTCCTGCCAGCGCTGTTCCCAGGTTTCCTGAACACGGTTAAAATAATCATCAAATCCTTTTGTGAGGGTACCGGCTTTATCTGCTACTTCATCCTTCCAGTCACCATAAAATAACAGGTATTTTATTGTCATGGTCTGGCCCGCTTTAAGATTCGCTTTCCACTTTGCAGTTCCTCCGCTTTTCTTCACTGTAATATTATCTGGTGGAGTAACCATGCTGAATGCAGAAACAGCTTCGGTTTCGGTATCAGATATGAAAATGATATTTTTATCTGATTCTGCCCTGTATTTTGAACAATTTAAAATTTCTTCATCTGTAGGCCATTTTGATGGAATTCTTTTCTCTGTTGGTTTGCCGTTAACCAATTCCGTAACAATTACCTCCTGTTTTCCCCCTTCCATTCCTATATGCTTTCTTACATTTTCGACTTCATCGTCCCTCGTAGTCGTCATTCCATTCATTTTCGGATATGGATACCACCATTGCCAATCGCCTCCGTATTTGCTTATAAAACCAATAAGGTCAAGACTTATATTTATATCCCGGTCTTCTTTTGCAAGGTTGGTAATATCAATTTTCCACATGATAGCATTATCATCTGGAAGCATGCGCGTATAACTTAAAATTTCAAAATTGTCAGTATCACCTTTCCTTATTGCCTGGTAAGGCTGCCAACGGAACATCGATACCAGGGGCGTCCTGCCGTTAATCTTCAATGCACCTGTGTGGTATCCGCCGGAATATGGTGCAGAGACAAACCAGCTAACCGAGGTGATATCCCTGTTTGCCAGCGCAACACCCCTGAAATTTCGGATTGAAGGCTCCATGGCTGCTGTATCCGCTGATAACCATACCCCTGATACTTCTTCAAGCGAAGGGATATTATCATAGATATTTTTCATTTGTGGTTTCTTAACATTACAACCTCCGAAAACCATAAGAAAAGTAATCCCAATAAGCACCTTTATTTTCATAGCTGTATTTAATTAACTGAAAATTGTTTTTAACTTAAGTGACTTGTTGTATGTGGCATGTTGGGTATTGCATGTTGCAATTTGCAATTTGCAAGTTAAAGAATCGATTAAAAACAGGTTCCCTGCAACCTGTACCTTGTACCTTGTATCCTGTACCTTGTACCCTGTACCCTGTACCCTGTACCCTGTACCCCCTGTACCTCTTCTGAGTTATCCCATCTTCTGCAGTGCATAAGCATACGCTCCCAGCCAGATTGCTTTGCTTGCACCCAGCTTCGAGAGACCAATGCCGGTCCTCGGCATATCATCATATAAAATCCTGCGGCCGCTGCCGGGAACTGAAATTTCGGCTATCTTGCCTGTTGCGAATTCCTTAAAAACAGAATCATCTTCAAGGTTATAAATCTTAAAAGATAACCTTGGTGAAGGAATTCCTTTGAAATTTTTATACTGCCGGTTAAGTTCTTCGAACATATATGGTGAAAACAGCTTCCATGCAGCAGTCAAACCTCCCCCCAGTACAACAATCCCATCAACAAGAGAAACTATATTGGCTATTGCATTTCCAAGACCTATCCCAAATTGACGGAAAGATTCAACCGCTGCCTCCCTGACACCCATTTTTTCTCCCATGGCAATATCATAAATATCTTTTGGCATAAGTTCAGTGGTGAAAGGTATCCCGGCCTTGTCTGCATATATATGCTGAATGGCCCGTGTGCTTATGCTTTCTTCAGCATTCCATTCAGGATGAAATGCATTCAGTGTATTGTGTACTTCCGCACCGCATGAATTATCACCGGTCATAAGCTGTCCATGCAGGACTATACCGCCTCCAAAACCTGTCCCGAGAGTAAGACCGACAAGATTTTTATATTGCTTTATGCCGCCTGCATCCCTGATCCTTTTATTCAGCGCGGGCAGATATCCGGCAAGGGCTTCACCATAAGCAAAAAGACTCCCGTCATTATCGATAAAAACAGGGATCCTGAATTCTTCTTCAAGCATAGGTCCAAGCGGAACTCCTCCTTTAAAGGCTGGAAAATTTGGCAGGATCCCGATAATTCCCTTTTCATAATCGGCAGGACCAGGGAATGCAAAACTGATAGCCGAAGCCTTCAATGTTATTTTTTGTGCAACTTCCTTAAAGCCATCAATTACCATTGAAAGACATTTTTTAAGATCATCCGGATGGGGTTTCTTGTGAATAGGTTCTAAAATTTCTCTGTTCCCCTGTATGGCAGAGAAAACAAAATTGGTTCCTCCTGCATCCAGAGTTAAAACCACTCTCTTATCATTATCAAACGTATTAACCATGGCAGAATTATTTTTTACTCGTTCGAATAGCATACCATGTGGCGAAACCTACATAAAGAACGCATATTACCAGGACATAAAGGCATGCAGTGACACTGATTTTGTCGCTGATCAGTCCCATCACAGGCGGAATAATTGCTCCTCCGACAACAGACAGAATTATCAGACTGGAAAGCTCATTGGCATATTCGGGCATTCGGCCGACAATAAGAGAAAAAATAATCGGGAAAGTGTTCGAAAAACCAAAACCTGCAATAAAGATCATAATCCTGCTCAGAGTAATATTATCAGAAAGTATTAATCCGGCAAGCCCGATCAATGTCAGTATAATACTCCATGTAAGGAATTTATATGGATTTATTCTCCTTAAAAATATTGCTCCAAGGAATCGACCTGCCATAAGTGATGCAAAGTAGATGCTGATACCCAGGCTTGCAGATTCCAGGCTTATGGAAAACCTTGTTTTAAGGAAATTAGCAATGTTTGAATTTATGCCTACATCAAAACCAACCATCAGAAAGGTGGACAGGATCATAATGATAACAAATGGCTTTTTAAATAATGCCACTATACTACCAAAAGTTGCAGGCTCTTTTTCTGGTTTGTATTCTTCAATTTTCACTGAATACAGCCATATTACTGAAAGTGCTGATAGCCCCGCATAAATCGGGAATATCAGCTTCCAGTTGCCGGTATATTTCACGAGGGCAGTAATAATTATCGGGCCGAGCATTGCTGCAATTGCTTTAATGAACTGTGAAAGACTCAGGTTGGCTGCTTTGCTTTCATTTGATGAAATATCAAGCAGTAATGGATTTGCTGATACCTGCAAAATTGTATTCCCTATCCCCAGGATCATGAAGCCCAGTATTGCAGTAAAATATGTATAATGAATAATCGGAACAAGCATCCCTATACCGGTGATGGCCATGCCCAGGTTGACAGTCAGCCTTTTACCTTTCCTGTCCTGGAATATTCCCGTTGGAATTGAAATCAGCGCAAACCATAAAAAAACCATCGAGGGTAAAAGCTGGGCAACAGTGTCTGACAATTGATAGTCCTTTTTGACATACCCCGTTGCCACTCCCACCAGGTCAACAAAACCCATCACATAGAATGATAAAAGAACAGGGGGGAGGTATTTAAGTAAATTTTGTTTTTTCATTTATATAATTTTAATGTATTAATAATCAGGGATTTGTTCTAACGAAAGCTTTGATTGTTGCGCACTTTTGTCCTTCCAGTCCTTTGACCGGCCGAATGGTATATTCCCTTACTTTAGCAGGAACAATAAATGTTTCGGCATAATGAACTGTAAATGGTTCGAAAGTATTCGCCGGACTCTCAACAACGGCTTCCTTTCCTTCCACAAGGTTCAGAACATTAACACTATCATTGGTTTTATGTGTTACCTTTTTGGTGAACCAGTGGCGGCGCGTCTCAATAAATTCCCTGTAATGAAGTCCTGTCCTTTCTTCAATCCATCCATCACCTTCAGCAATTCTGTCAATCTTATTAATAAGCTGTCCCCGTGTCCATTCTGTTGTCCTGTCCCATTGAATGACATTGGCTCCGTGTGCGATATTTATGGGACGGGGCTTCCCGTCCAGTCCCTTCCTGCCCCAATCCCAGAGCTTAAAAGTAAAAATATAGGGAGTTGAGCTTATTTCAAGCACCAGGCTGTTTTTCCCTGAACAATGAACGGTGCCGCCGGGAATCAGGAAATGATCATGCTTCCTTGCTGGCCAGTTCTGTATGTATTTGGTATCATCAAATATTATTTCATTTTTTTTCGCCTGCCGGAGTTCCTTTATCATTTCATCCGGATCTATCCCTTCCTTCAGTCCCAGGTAAACTGATCCGTCATCACCTGCATCAATCATGTAATAGCTTTCATCCTGGGTATAGTGCATGCCGAATTTCTCCCGGATATATTCTATGGTAGGATGCACCTGCAGGCTGAGGTTCCCTCCTTCCATGGTATCAAGAAAATCAAAACGGATAGGGAATTCGTCGCCAAAACGTGTATAAACAGCTTGTCCCAGCAGTTCCACAGGCTGGTAAAATACAAGGTTTATTGCAGGAGTTTCAAACCTGGTATCACCATAATACAGGTACATGCTATTCTCCTCAGGCACACAGTTGAAGCACCATGCATAGTTATCAACATTTTTATCCAGGCCGAATTTTTCCTTCATCCACTGACCCCCCCATGGTCCCGGATCAAAATAAGGCACAACGCTGAAAGGCGTGGTAACGACGGTTTTAAGTCCCTCCCTGAAGGCATTGCCGGAAAGCATTTTAGGATGATCTTTTAAATTCGTATCCAGAATATAATCCCATTTATGCATAAGCTTCTTTTTGAGCCGATCACATACCCGCCAGTCCACAAAAAAGCCCCTCTTATATTTTAACTCAAAATGTTCTTCTTTATTCGAAATTCCCAGGTTGCTGACCTCATTCCTCCGCATTCTTAACTGGATCTCCCATCGTGCCATATCCAGATATACAAGTAAATCAGGCTCCGGGACTAACAGGGAAGCCCCGTAACCATATATCAGGATAGTCCCATGATTAATTTTCCGGAGCTTGCTTTCTGTCAGGCTGAATGCTTTTTTATCTAAAAAATCAATCATATTGAGCCGGGTCATGAAACCAAAGATCCTGTCATCTGTGACATCCGGATAGGTAAGCTCAATTATCTTTTTTTCAGGAAGGAATAAGTCGGCAGTTGCTATGAAATGCTGAAATTTGATAAATCGTTTAAGATTATTCAATATTTCTTCATGATATACTCCCTGATAACATTCTATCACAACAACCTTCCTTGGTTTATCCATATTATCCAGCCGGCCAGCCAGCACGCTGCATATGTTTTCCCAGCCAGTAAAGCATTCCTGTTCCCATCCTCCAATTTTAATGAAAGGTGTTTTATTGAAATCTGATTCCTGGTTCATTCTTCATTCAATTAACTTTCAGAATGACGATAATGTTACCCCTGTATTTTACCAGTTGCCGGGATTCTGTACCAGCTTATCATTCAGGTCCATTTCCCTTTGTGGTATAGGGAAAACATAATTGAATTCTGTTGGATTGGCTTTGTCACCTTTAGCCCGTTTTACATATTCAATCAGGTTGCCTGTCCTTGCAAGATCAAACCATCTTTGTCCCTCGTTAACGGTTTCACACCGTTTTTCTTTCAGGACAGCATCACTGAATTCCTCCTGTGAAAGTCCGCTGAGATCAGGCAGAACACCATTATCGCCATGTCTTGCCCTGGCACGGATTCTATTTATTGCATCGTATGCTTCCTGTGTGGGACCATTACTACCTTCATTCAGTGCTTCGGCATATATAAGCAGGATTTCTGAATACCTCATTACCGGGAAGTTAGCACCCGACTGCCCGGTCTGACTGGCTTTATATGCGTCTCTGTCCCAGTATTTCCATACATGAGGAGAGAAAGTATATGTCTGGAAATAAAAATATTCAGTAAAGAATGTGACATCATAGCGATAATCCCCGGAATCAAAACTTGCCAGAAGGTCATCAGTCGGCAGGATAATACTTACACCTGCTGGAAATGGAGGTATTGAAGGAAGTCCGCTGATAACTATCCTGGTATTTTCAGGTTGTGATCCAGTATAAAATTGCACCTGGAATATTGATTCGATTCCGTTTTTGTACTTTTCCTTGAAATTATCTGCATAATTTTCATAAAGGCCATATACACCGTCATCTTCCAGATTCATAACCTGTCTAGCAGTTGAAGCTGCCAGTTCCCATTGTTCCCTTGTGAGATATACTTTTGAAAGCATTCCAAGTGCTGAACCTTTCGTTGCACGGCCTTTATCGCTTCCGGAAAATGTTAACGGGAGATGCTCAGATGCAAAAGTAAAATCGTTGATAATTTCTCCATAAACCTCACTGGTACTCGTCCGGCCTACAATGTATTCATCAATCGTTGAACCCGGCTGAAGTATCAGAGGGACATCACCAAATAACCTGACCAGGTTGAAGTAATAAAGTCCGCGTAAAAACCGGGCTTCACCAAGAAGCCGGTTCTTTATTTCCTCATCCATGTCTATACCTGGAATTCTCTGAATTGCAACGTTTGCATGGCTTATTCCGATATAACTGTATTGCCAGATCCCGGTCATATAATTATTAGTAGCTTGAATGGTATACCCGTCGAGCTGATGTGCATTAGGGTCATTCCATGTAGACAGGGCATCAAAATCATCAGATGCTATATCCTGGACAAGCCACAGGCTTGAACAATAAAGTTCAACAGCACCAAGATCATTGTAAACAGCATTTACAGCTGCAACGGCATCACCTTCGTTCTGATAGAAATTATCCAGGGTTATTTTATCCTTGATAGTGAAATCCAGTGTTTTTTCACAGCCTGCTAACAGGAACACCGGAATAATTAACAATAACCAATATCTTTTCATGATCTGTATATTTTTATTGTTTTGTTTCAAATCAGAATTCAATATTTAATCCGACAGTATATATCCTGGCAGAAGGATAACCACCAAGGTCATAACCCTGGCGGATATTGGAAGTGCCAAACATACCAACCTCCGGATCAAATCCAGTGTACCTGGTGAATGATAAAAGATTTTTACCAGTTATCCAGAACCGGAGATTATATATGCCGGCTTTTTGCAGAATATTTACTGGCAGATTGTAAGCTAAAGACACCAGTTGAAGCCTGACGTACGATCCATCTTCCAGATAACGGTCAGACATATGCAGGTAATCAACATTCCGGTTTGCTCTTGGATATTTATTGGTTGGATTATCAGGCGTCCACCTGTTTAACATATCAATGGAGGCATTGGATAATCCGTTGCCGGATTCAAGTTCAAAGCGGTTGCTATTGAGTATGTCGTTCCCGTGAACAGCCTGTAGATATGCTGTCAGTTCAAAGTTTTTATAAGATAAGGTATTGTTTAAGCTCCAGATGAATTCCGGTTGTGCATGACCAATTATTAGCCTGTCGTCAGCATTAATCACATCGTCACCATTCTGATCGATATATTTAAAATCGCCTGGTTTTGCTCCATAAACTGCAGCCTCTTCCGTTTCATCAATCTGCCAGATACCATCTGACTTAAGACCGAAGAAACTGCCCAGCGGCTCACCTTCGCTGATAACCGACCAGTAACCTATTTTCAATTTATACTCATCATCACTTATATAAGTGTCATCGTTGTTGTTAAGATCGGTTATCCTGCTCCTGTTGAGGCTGAAGCTGAAATCGGTATTCCATTTGAATACTTTTACAAAGTTCGCTGTGTTCAGGGTAAATTCAAAACCATTATTGACCATTGTGCCCACATTGAGCATAGCATTGCTAAATCCTGAGGTATAGGGGACCTCAGCTGAATAGAGCATATCATAGGTTAGTTTGTGATAATAGTCTGTTGTAAACGATATCCTGCCTTCAATAAATGCTGCGTCAATTCCGATATCAGTCTGACGTGTGCTTTCCCATTTCAGGTCATCGTTCCCGATCCTGTCAGGGGCATAACCTGTACCGGGATACCCGTTATTGAAATAATAAACTGAAGTGCCTATTGTCGGAATGTACAGGTAATTATAGATGCTTTCATTACCGCTGACTCCTATACTGGCGCGCAATTTCAGGTTATATAAAAATTTCAGATCCTTCATAAATTCCTCTGAAGAAAGCCGCCATGCTGCTGCAACAGAAGGGAAATTTGCAAATCTGTTATTCGGGCCAAATTTGGATGATCCATCAATCCTGTCAGTAAGGGTGACCAGGTATTTATCATCCAGACTGTAATTTATTCTTCCCAGGTATGAAATGAGAGCTTCTTCGCCAAAACCCGTGTAAATGGTTGGCCTGTTTTGAGCACTTTGAATTCCATAATATTCAAGCCTGTCATTAGGATAACCAGTTGCAATATCGATAAATGTCCTGCTGTCAGCATAATTATACATGAATCCACCCAGAATATTTAACCTGTGACGATCTTTAAAGGTATTTGAATAAGTCAATGTATTTTCATTTAACAGGGTTCTGAAATCCGTAGTGGCAAACCTTGCCTGTCCGCTGTTAAAGGAACCGGAATAGATATAGGTAGGATCATAGTAGTCCTGGATGTTATGTGATTGATCAAGGCCGAATGTTACTCTAAGATCCAGGCCTTTTAAAATAGTATAGTTTGCATAAATATTTCCAACAAACCTTATGGATTTATCAATGGATTTAACGTCTCTGGTCACTGCAACCGGATTATCCAGCCATGCGTCTGCATGAGGATCGGTAAGTGTATATTGACCGGTTGAATCACGTACAGGAAGAGCCGGGCTCATAGTTAATGCGGTATTGACTACGCCGGGGAAAAATCCTGCCGGGGTTGAAGATCCTACAGTATTGGCTTTTGTATGACTTAGTGCAAAGCTTGTTCCCACTTTCAGTTTTTCCTTGATACTATGATCCAGATTTGTCCTGAATGAATACCTTTTAAAATCCGATCCTATGATTACTCCATCCTGGGAGTATAAATTGGCAGATAAAGCATATTGCGTTAACGGGCTTCCTCCCGAAATGGATAATTGATAGTTCTGTACCGGGGCTGTCCGGTATATCTGATCCTGCCAGTCAGTTCCTTCACCAAGTGAATCAGGATTTGGATAGACAGGGGTATAAGTGGTTCCATCATCAATGGCAGCATTTAATCCGGCTTCATCATAAAGCCTGGCGTACTGGGCTGCATTCATGACATCTATTCTCCTGGTTATCGCCTGGATCCCGTAATAAGCCTCAAAAGAAACCCTGTCTGTACCCGATTTACCCCGTTTAGTAGTAATCAGTACTACTCCGTTGGCTCCCCTGGCACCATAAATAGAAGTAGCCGAAGCGTCTTTCAGGATCTCAATGGATTCAATGTCGCCTGGATTTAAGGCAGCCAGGCCGTTAATGACCGGACTGCTTATCCATGAAAGATTTTCCTTGGAATCCACAGGCATTCCATCAATGACATAAAGCGGTTCATTACCGGCATAAATTGAATTGCCGCCCCTTACCCTTAATAGTGCATTTCCTCCCGGCTGGGCTGATACCTGGATAATCTGCACACCGGCAACTCGTCCCTGCAGAGACTGGTCAAGGGATGTTACAGGAACTTTCCTGATCTCTTCAGATTTTACAGATCCAACGGCACCCGTAAGATCGCTCTTTCTGACAGTTCCATATCCGACAGCAACTACTTCCTCCAGTCCGATAATATCTTCCTCCATCGTTACATTAATAATACTGTTGGCGCCAATTTCAAACTCCCGGGTTTTCATCCCTACAAATGAAAAAACAAGGGATCTTGCAGTTTCCGAAATCCCAATGGAGTACTCCCCATTGAGATTTGTTACAGTTCCGTTGGTCGTTCCTTTTTCGATTACATTCACCCCGGGAATACCCAGATTATCGGATGCGCTCAGAATAGTCCCGGTAATCGTTCTGGTTCCCTGAGCTGAAAGATGACTGATAATGGGAGTAAATCCTGGCAATATCAGGCAAATAAGGAGTTTTAAAAGATGCCTGGTATTTCTTTTTCTCGAAAACTTCAATGAAGCGATTTTCATTTTAATATTATTTGGTTGTATATTAAGTTTTTCAATCCGGGTTGACAACCCGGATTTGACTATTTACTATTCACGTTCACTTTCAATTGTGTATACAAAACTGTCTGCCCTGTAATAGCCTATGTTATACTCAACAGGCCGGCTGCCCGGATCATAAACCATTCTTTTCCTTTTCAGGATGGGATCACCCGTTTTAATTCCAAGCTTTTTAGCAAGGGATTTATCAGCTGAAAGAGCACTCAGTTCTTCTTTGGAGATCATAACAACAGTAGCATAATCTTTCTCAAGGATCTCATATAGAGGACGTGTATAGTCTTCCTTACCTGTGAGCCCGATCCGGGGATGAAAGTAAGAAATGAAGAATACAAACGGGCCATCCTCTCTGCCCCTCAGACGTTCCATCTTAAGAATTTTTTCATTCCTGGGTATTCCAAAAAAATCTGCTACAGCGGCATCCGGAATTACCCAATCTGTATTAATCGCATAATTGATGATCTTTATCCCCATTGTCTTCATTTCCTGGGAAAAACTGAGCCAGTTTCTGATCCGTGTATTTACACTTTTATCTGCAAACCATGTCCCCACTCCCTTTTTCCTTATCAGAACACCTTCATAAACCAGCTTATTAGTCGCCTGTCTTACAGTATTTCTTGAGATCCCGAGCTTTTTTGCCAGGCTGATCTCATCAGGCAACAATTTACCATTTTTAAATGCGGGATCCGAAGACATCCTGCGTACAAGTTCTTCAACCTGGGCATGAAGCGGGACAATACTTTTATGATCAATCTTAAATTTCATTTTAATAATATGAAATTTTTAACATAGATCTGGCCTTTGTTGAAGAACCCGATATCCGGTAAAAATAAATCCCATCTTCAAAATAAGAGGCATTGATCGTAACTGAATATTCACCAGGATCAAGTATCCTGTTAATGTATGAAGCGACAATCCTTCCTGACACATCATAAATCACCAGTTTTACTAGTTCCCTCTTCTTTACCAGATAATTAATTGAAGTAACATCAGTGAAAGGATTCGGATAATTCGCTGATAATTTAACATAATCTGATGCGGCCAAATCAATATTCCCACCTGTTGGGTGATCAAATTCCGGATCCAGCTGAGAATAAGGGACTCTTACAAAGACAGGCCTGTACAGATCTGCATTATTGAAAATCTCCCAGAAATCGCCATTATTATTATAGGAAAACAGAAGCATATTATTATCGTCGAACTGAGGATGAGGGTATGCGTTGTAAGTAAATGCATTATCCGCCAGTTTAGGGGTTTCATATATAAGTTTTTTATTGGTCCATGGACCTGTTGGTGCAGAAGATGTAAAAGACCATATACTGGTCGAGAACCAGATATCCTGCGTTAACAGCACGTATTTGCCCTGATGCTTAAATACTCCATATTGCTGTGAGACCTGGAATGAATTGATCTTAAGTGATGCTGCCGGATCAGATGTCCATCCTGAACCGTTATAAAATTCCCAGGCACCTGTCAGGCTGTCGGCTTTTGCCCTGGCCAGATGAGGATAAGCGATATTATATTCCTTATTTTCTTCTTTTCTGCCATAAATGTAAAGATAGATACTGTCGGTCAGGATCCTGTCTCCGTATATTACTTCATTAACAGAATAGTAAGGAACTGAAAATGAATTAATGAATTCAATATTCGGCCAGGTGAAATTTGCGATATCATTCCCGTCGAATTCAAACTGGAACCCTGGCGGTCCATCGGGATTTGTCCTGTACCTGGCAACAAAGATCCTTAATGTATCATTAAAGACTATTCCATGTTCCGGCCAGTACCAGGTTGAATCAGGATTTTCAGTTGGAATAAAATCATCCGGAGCAGATGGAGTTCCGCGATATAAGGTTCTGAGAGAATCTCCATCCTGGATAACGGCTGAATTTCTTATCATTACTGCTCCCGGAGCTATTGAGCCATCTGATTCCTCTTTGCCGATAAACGTATCTCCGAACAGCCAGAGTATTCGTCCGTCAGGCAAATAAATGGAAAATGTGGCATCTGCTGCCACCCAGCCGCCGATGTCTCTTCGAAACATAGCATTAAATACTGAATCGACCTCAGCAGCCATTACTGCTCCTATTTCTGCAATTGAAAGGGCAGTGCTTATTATGATAGTATTATAAATACTTCTCATAAGTATTATGTTTTGTCGGACTCTTACCCCTTTATATTTGGGGCAGTACATCACTTTCCTTTCTTTTTCTCACTGGCCTGAACAGGAGTATGAGTCCCGCGATAATAAACGGAATACTTAAGATCTGTCCCATATTAAGAGCCATAGATGATTCAATTCTGGACTGGTCTGCTTTAAAGAACTCCAGAATAAAACGGCTGGTGTAGACCAGCACTAAAACTATTCCAAGTATGGCTCCTTTTTTTGCCTTGCTGCCTCGCCTTCTGTAATATTCCCAGGAAACGATAAATATTATGAGATAGGCAATCGCTTCATAAATCTGGACCGGATGACGGGGAATACCGTCCACCCTTTTAAAAACGAACGCCCATGGAAGGCCGGAGGATGTTCCAAGGATCTCGGAATTAAAAAGGTTGCCAATCCTCACGAAAAATCCAATCAGCGGACCAAAGATGGCTATCCTGTCAATCATCCAGATTATAGATGTTTTAGTTCTGACAGCATTGATAACAATACCCAGAATAATTCCAATTACAGATCCATGACCCGACATACCTCTATATCCAACGAATCTGGCTCCATTCCCAAGTTCGCCTCTCCATGGCTTAATTATATCAAGGGGAAATTTAAGATAATATTCAGGCTCATAAAAGAGACAATGAACCAGCCTGCCTCCCAGCAATAATCCTGCAATTATGAATATGCCAAATGAGTGCATGGTAGTTTTTGAAACATTTTCTCTTTCAAAAATGTGATCGACAAAAAGGTAACTGATATAAAAACTCAGGACAAGCAATACTGAGTACCAGCGGATGACCACATTCCCTATCCTGAAAAGAACCGGGTCAGCATTCCAGATAATATAATCCAGGATCATATCAGGTGATAAAAATATTACTGCCTGAACAGACAGAATCTATAAGACGACCTGAAAATTAAAAGGGCCACTCTTCATAACAGAACAGCCCTTTTTATTTTAACCAGACAGTGGTTAATATAAGAGTATCTTTTTGCTCATTACGTTATCACCCGACTGGAGCCTTACAAAATAGGCGCCCGGGACAAGCTTGCTCAGATCATATGAGTTATTAGCACTTTCAAGGTGATGTTTCACGACCGTTCTGCCATAGCTGTCGTAAATCATCATATCTATGATCTCATTGCGGTAATTGTTTAATTCAATGTACAGAAGTCCGTGTGTAGGATTGGGATAGACTGAAACACTTACTTTTTCAGCAAAAGCATTTATACCTGAATTAGGATTTTCTGTAATGTTAATGGGAGTTGGTTCAGTGATACATTGCGGATCAAATGGATTCCTGCCCCAGTAGTTCTCATCGCCAACTGCATATTGCAGGTAAAAAGTCCCGGTTGTATCATTAGTATTTATTGTAACCGTGAAAAATATTGAGTCCAGATATCTTAAATCCCCAAGAGTTTTGCCTCCCCACCAGTAGTAACCTTCCGGAACAACATCTGCAGAGTCGGTTAGTGTCTGGGTTTGGATGGCATCATATAAAATATGACCCGTACTGCTGTAATCTTCTGTAGCGTGTTGCATTACACCATACATGTCTGGCAAAGAATCTGCGGCATGGATCTCATAATAAATATTATCCTCGATGGTCCATCCTACGGGTAACAGGATTCCAACAAGTCCGGTATCTATTAGATCTGCACCAATGGTAAAATCATTTCCGGCATCTGCATCACGCCCCATAATTATGTTTACCTCGAATGAACTGTTGTTATAAGCTTCCGCTGGCTGGTCTACAACCTTAAACTCATAACAGCCAAAAAAGAAAATAAAGGCTGCGATCAGAGCCAAAGGCATTCCTTTGAAGAAAAATTTACTAAAAGTAAAATTTGTTTTCATAAGCAAGAATTTTAGTTGATTATTAAAGTTTTGATAATATGTCCAAATGTATGAACATATGGTTAATCAAAAATATGATAAATATTCTTGAATTCAAAAAATATCTGGTCAAATATTAGAAGGACGAGCTAATATTTTCAGTAATTGTGGTATGCAAAATCTTAATGAAATTTAGGGTAGCTTTAAAAAAATCATTAACACATCGACTAGTTTTATGTTCTGATGCAAAAAACGATGTGTAATTGAGAAAAATCCAACTCTACCCGGACTGTAGTAATAAACATAACTTGTAATCAGTAACCTTGTAACTTTTTCTCAAGATTACTTTAATTATTCTCATGTAAATCTTAATTTTAGAAACTACCAAATATCTGTTCTATGAAAACCAATAAATCCATTACCCGAAAAGATTTCATAAAGAAATCAGGAACACTTGCAGCTGCTGCATTACTTGCTCCTGGCATGGTCGGCAGTGTCAGCTGTAAACCTCAGGACAAAAAGATCCGGATCGGTATTATAGGATGCGGCAGCGTATCAACACAGTATCTGCCTCATCTTTCAAAGTGCCAGTATGCTGAAGTGGTGAGTGTGTGCGACATAATTTACGAACGTGCACAGAAACATGCAAAAGATTATAACATCCCCAACTCCTATCCTCATATCGACCAGATGCTGGCAGGTGCTCCTTTTGACCTTATGGTGACTCTTACAGATATGCAGGAACACGGACGGCTCAACAAGCTGGCACTCGAAGCCGGAAAACATGTCTGGAGCGAAAAACCACTTGCTAATTCATACCTTGAAGGCCGGGCTCTGCTGGATCTTGCGAAAAAGAAACGCTTACGTATCTGGGGCGCACCCGTTGTTGTTAACAGCCCCCAGTTTGCGTTTATGTCGAAAACACTCCGGGAAGGCAAACTTGGTACAGTCTCAGCTGCCCACGCTCAATATGGACATACAGGCCCAACCTGGTCAGCCTTCTTCTATGAAAAACTGGGAGGAAGCATGCCCGACCTGGGAGTATATAACCTCGCCAGTCTGACAGGATTGCTGGGACCCGCCAGGTATGTAACAGCAATGACCAGTATTGTTACTCCTACCCGCATGACAGACAACAAAGGAGAAATCAAGGTGGAAGCCGAAGATAATGCCATGGTGGTAATGGATCATGGAAACAATATTTTGTCTCATGTCCAGTGTGGATTCAATTATTTTGATCCCTATGGACATACCGGCACGGGCCAGCAAAATCATACTATTTCTGTCTGGGGAACAAAAGGAAATCTGGGACTTGTAGGTTATGACTGGGCTCCCTTTGGTGTTGATCTTGCTACCCTCGACAATCAGGAACCCGTCCGGTATGCCACTGACACGGGAACTTACGTCTGGCAGGAGGGAGCATCCTTGATTGCGGAAGCAATGGCTACCGGGAAAGAACCCCTTGTCACAGGTGAACATGCATTGCATGTTCTTGAAATCATTGAGGCAGCAAGAAAATCCGGCGAAACCGGTGAACGGATCAAACTGCAATCGGAATTTAAATGGCCGGTGGTGTAATTGCATTTAAATTTCGCAGTGACACAGCTCTGGGGACAGGGGTGAGAGTCAGGAAAATCTTAGTTCAAAATAAATTTCTTCACCAGCATTAGATTGCCGGCCTGCAGATAAATCAAATATATACCCGGATCATTGCTTGATAAATCAATTTCTTCAGAAATATCTGGCAGGGATGTTATAGCTTTTTTCTCAAAGACTGTTTTCCCTGTAATTGAAGAAATTCGAAGTGACAGGTCATTTTGCGGTAATCGTTTTGCTAAAACTGTCAACCGGCCAGCTGAAGGAGAAGGATAAATCGTAAAATCCACCGATCCGGATTTGATATCTGAGACAGAAGCACCAGCTTCAACTGTAAAACTTGCCTTATTTGAAATTCTGACATTAGAATTATTGATATACAATGCAGTATAATACTGTCCGATTTCTAATGAAAGATTAAACAATACATCGCCGGATTGAAGATCCTGAATGTACTTACGGTCAACAAGCGGAGCAGTCCCCGGGGGAGCATTCTGACGGAAAATACCAATCCAGTCTTTCGTAGTCCCCGGTCCATTTTCAAAAACTACCGTTATGGGTTCTCCTTTGCTGTAAACTAACTTATCAGAACTCACAATAGCAAGATCTGATCCAACTGAAAATATTAATCTTTCAGCAGTTTCAGTATAACCATCATTCAAAAAGTAATTGATAAAATAATAACCTGACTGCAGACCCGGAAATTTGATAGTACCATTATCACCGGAAGTATAACTCCAGACTGTTGAGCCAATATCCCCCGGTGTATCACTCAGCTTGTAAATCCCTATCCAGTCATTTATAAGTCCTGGAGCATTAGAATAATTAACCTGTATTTCTTCACCTGCAATATATCCGGCTTTGTTTAATGTTATAACAGGTGCAGATGCAACAAGGACTGAAATCCTGCTGGTAAGTTCAATAAATCCGTCATCTTCAAAGAAAGCAATAAAATATTGTCCTGACTCAGTTACTTTCAGATTGACAGTTCCTGAAGTTCCATCTGCATACTGCCAGTCGGTGGAAGCAACTGATCCCGGGATATCCCCATATTTATAAATCCCAATCCAGTCTTTTGCATTACCGGGTCCGAAATTATAGCTGACCGGAATGTTCTCATTCGTACTGAATAATGTTTTAGTCGTTGTAATGGTGATAAATCCTCCGGTACTTCCTTTTATTTTAAATTCAACCGGATCAGACCATTCCGACCAGGCAATATTATGATCCCTATGCCGCACCCAGATATGGTATGTCCCATTTGGCAGAGCATTTCTTTTGATGGTATATTGAAAAATATCGACATCTTTATTTATATCGACTGGCAAATAAGTGGGGGCCCCTGTTGTTCCGTAAAGGTTTTCAAAATCCCTGATCAGATCAACAACCGGACTTGATCTGTCTCCTTCTGAAGAAATAAGAAATTGCACACTGTTGTAAGGCTCCTGAGATTCCGTTGAATATGGGGAACTGACAAAAGTGAATGGCAGTGTTATAGAATCTTCCGGAATTGTCGTTATGGAAGGTTTTAAAGGTGGAATGGCCGGAAGTTTTCTATAAAAACTGTCAATAAGTATATTATCAAGAGTAAATCCCAGTTTCGGACTGCCAATGGCATAAGATTCAACCACCATTTCTTTTTCTTGCGGATCAATCGTCACTATCTGGTAAGTCCAGAAATCTATGGTTTTCTGTACATCATCAAAATCCTTTTCTATCGACTGTCCCCAGTACTGGTCCCATGAACCACCGCCGGAAATAATATGATACATCGGCCAATCCCTTACCTGGCCTCGTGCATACAGGTGATGATGCCCTCCGATAAACAGGCATGATTTTTCAGTCTGTGCAAGTACCGGAATGATTCGGTCCCGAATATATTCAGAAATATCACCCACAAATTGTTCTGCCTGGATGGGCCGGTGTCCTATACTTACTACCCAATCCACATCCGGATCATATTTTACAGAATCAATGATCTCCTGGACCCATGCAACCTGTTCTTCAGTGGTATGCTCACTGCTCAGATGAATAAAAACGATGTTTTTCTCCTGATAAGAATAATAATTTTCTCCACCGGGACTTATGATTCCCTTATAACCTGTATCATCATAAAAAAAATGATCATAATAGGCTGAAATCCCAAGTGATCCATATGATTCATGATTCCCGACGGTTGTCATAAACGGTATATTCCCTGAAAGAACAGACGAGGGCCTGAAATGAACATATTCATACATATCAAGTGTGCCGGCATCTACCTGGTCGCCGTCATTTAAAATCAGGTTGACATTTTCCTCAACTGATCCTCCATATTTTTCAATCACTTTTTCCCGGGCTGCAATTAATAATCTCTTATACCTGTCATCAGCTTTAACCTGGTGATCTCCGAAAATAAGGAACCGGTAAACTCCAGGAGATGTGCCCGGAGAAGGCTGGGAGCGAAAACGATAAATCCCGGAATTCAGGCTGCCGGATTTAATTCGATAATAGTAGAATTGACTGGGTTCAAGATCGGTCAGATGCACACTGTGATAATAATAATTGGAGTCGTATCCATCATCCGTCATTATCTTACAATTGCCGCTTGCTATATATTGAAGATTTGTAGAATCTGTTCCATAATTGACAGTTGATTCAATAACAGAATCGGTCTTCCATGTGATCCATATAGAAGTATCCGTTGGTGTCTGAAGATACGGCCCAACAATCTGCGCCTGCAATCCCACAATAAACCATAACATAAAGCATATACTTATATAAAATCTGCGCTTCATATGTTTATTCTTACAAATTTTTTTGATTATTATTCATTAATACGGTATGTACTATAGTTATCGGTACTTTCGTTAGTATTTAATTTTGTAATAACCACATTACCCCGTTTATATTATCATTACCCTCATATTGCCTGTCTATTGCTTCCTTTACATTGTCAAAGTTATTGTCCAGTTCGTCCTGGGGGTACATCCATCGTTTAGGTATCTGGCCTCCGTTTTGTGTGGATGGTCCTACTACAAAGGTTGGAAACCCGGTGCGTCTCTGATTATAAAATGGCTCCCACCCGGAATTCAGGAAGAATGAAAGGTATTTTTGAGTGATAATCTGTTCCAATGCTTTTGTATCATCATAAACAACCTGGGATCCGTTCAGATAGGTATTGATTTTATCGGAAGCTATTCCGAAAAATTCCATGGAAGCCCTGATCCCCTTATAATAGTGCTCTGAAACATCCGCAGTTATCCATCCCCTAAGCGCCGCTTCGGCAATGTTAAATTCCAGCTCAGGATAGCCAACCGCAATGCCTGGTTCATTTACAGGATCTGAATAATACCGGGAATTCAGCGGCGAACCTTCTCCCCGTTCAGTAAGCTTATCTATATTATCACTGACATATGCACCTGCATCCAGTCCTCCATAAGACGAATAACTTGTCTGGTAACCTGGCTGTCCTACTTCCACTGCCCGTTTTTCCGGTGATGCATAACGGAATAACCGGGGATCTCTCCTTGCTTTTAAAAGATTGACAAAAGTCGTTTCCATATAAGTCGCAGTTGTGGCAGTCTTATCGTGGAAGATCGGGTAACGATTGCCATCCCGGTCGACGAATACAAGCTGTCCCTGGTCACTTAAACCTGTAAATATCGGATAGGTACCCGGATTCTCATAAATTTCCCTGAAACGTTCAGCGACATTGAGTTCTGTATTGGCTTCTTTTGCCGATAAACTAATTAATACCCTCAGCTTAAATGAATTAATGAGTTTCTTCCATTTAAGGATGTCTCCGTTATAAATAACATCACCCCCGATCTTCCCTTTTGACTCATCAAGCATTTCATTGGCTTCTGTAAGTTCCTGTAAGATACCGATGTAAACATTTTCCTGGGTATCATACCTTGGTTTGAATATGCCTTCATCTCCAAGTAAAGCCTCACTGTATGGGATGTCGCCAAAAGTCAATGTCATTTGTGTAAGGTGATATGCACGGAAAAATTTGCCAAGTGCAATATAGTTATCCAGGTTGTTCTTGCCGGCTTCCTCCATCATTTTATAAACCTGCAGCATAGTACTGTATCCTCCGAAACCTGCTCTCTGCCATCCGTATGTCTGACTGGTGCTATATCCGTCTGTATAAACAAAATACCGGCAGGCATAGGCTGCACCAAAAGAAACCTCGTTGAAAGTGCTCACCTCTATATTGGTCAGAAGAAGTGATGGATGTACTTCAGTTGGCCTGTTGGGATCTTTTGTAAGGGTTTCATAATTTTCACAACTGAAACATACAAGAGCAAGGATAACTAAAATGAGTTTTATATTTTTCATGGCAGTAGATTTCAGAAAGTAAGGTTAATATTGAAACCAATATTCCTTGATGAAGGAGTCTGAAGTT
>JBGPAO010000007.1:0-25695 GCA_041480755.1 Bacteroidia bacterium | reverse complement strand
TTTATTAAATTGATTACGAATATATATAATAAAATTAAAGTAAGGATTTATTGTGTGGTTCATTCAAAACTGTAAATTTGATTTGTTAACTTTATAAATCAGCGACGGTGTTCATACTAGAAAAACCTGACAAAAATCTTTCGGGAGATATAACGCTTCCTGCCTCAAAAAGTATAAGCAACCGGTTATTGATCATAAGGGCATTATCGCCCCGGCCATTCCATATTAATAATCTTTCATGCAGCGATGACACGAAAGTCCTGGAAGATGCTTTACCATCCGGCAAACAGATTATCAATATCGGTCATGCTGGCACATCAATGCGGTTTCTGACCGGATATTATGCGATCAGCCCGGGTGAGAGAATCCTGACCGGTTCGGCACGAATGAAAAAGCGACCTATAGGTGAACTTGTCAATGCACTGCAAACACTTGGCGCTGATATTCAATACATTGAGAACGAAGGTTTCCCTCCCCTGAGGATCAAAGGAAAGCAGATTGAAGGCGGGAAAATAACTATCAACAGCGGTATTAGCAGTCAGTTTATCAGCACGCTTTTAATGATTGCCCCTGTCCTGAAAAAGGGCCTTGAGCTGAATCTGGCTGGCAAGGCTGTATCACCTTCATACATACAGCTGACACTCAAATTGATGCAATTATTTGGAATAAAACATGAATGGAAAGGGTCAGTAATTATTATTCATAACCAGGTTTATAAACCAGATGATATTACAGTGGAAGCTGACTGGAGCTCCGCATCCTACTGGTATGAGATGGCTGCAATGGCAGAAAAGGCAGATCTGATGATAAGAGGATTGTCACAGTCTGGCCTTCAGGGAGATTCAGTGCTGACAGCATTATTTGAAAAGTTTGGCGTGAAGACAGAGTTTACTGAGGGTGCAGTAAGGCTCACAAGCAAACCTAAAGTATTATCCCGTTTCGATTATGATTTTATTAATCAGCCTGATCTTGTTCAGACATTTGCGGTACTTTGTGCGCTCAGGGGTATTCCATTCCGGTTAGAAGGGACCCAGACTCTCAGGGTAAAGGAGACAGACAGGGTGCATGCACTGAAACAGGAGCTTGCTAAATTCGGGATCAGGCTGGATTCGGCCGCTGATGGCAGCTGGATAGAGTTTAATGATACAACTGCAGGTTCAGCGCATAAAGCAGAAAGAACGATTAAAATCAGGACATATCAGGATCACCGCATGGCAATGGCTTTTACTCCGGCGGCTATTCAAGGATACAGAATTGATATTGATAATCCGGGTGTGGTGAGTAAATCGTATCCTGGTTTCTGGGAAGACATTAAAAAGGCTGGATTCAGGATCATCTTTTCACACTGAAGAACTCCCGGATCAATTCAGCGCATTCGTTTTCAAGCACTCCTGAGTTAATTTTTGTAGCAGGATGGATTATTCTCCCTTTGTTTTTTGTAAAACCTGCTTTTGGATCCGGTGCACCATAAACAATACGTTGAAGCCTGGCCCAGTAGCAGGCGCCGGCGCACATTATGCAGGGTTCAACAGTGACAAACAGTGCAGCCTGGGGAAGGAATTTCGAGCCAAGTGCATTCGAGGCTGAGGTAATAGCAAGCAATTCAGCATGAGCAGTTGCATCATTCAAAGCTTCTGACATGTTATATGCACGGGCAATGATCTGGTTATCAGCCACTATAATTGCTCCAACCGGGATCTCCTGGCTTGTTAAAGCTTTATGGGCCTCTTTGAGGGCTTCATTCATAAAATACTCATCTGAGTATAATTCGTATTGCATATCAGGCAGATATATTAATTTCGCAAGTTATAAATAAAGACTCATAATATGTACAGGACACACACATGCGGTGAATTAAGACTGAAAAATAAAGGTGAAAAAGTCACATTATCAGGTTGGATCCAGCGGTCGCGTGACCTTGGAGGGATGACTTTCATTGATCTCCGTGACAGGTATGGCATGACACAGCTGGTACTTAATATGGAAACAGACAGCGAGTTATGCAATAAAGCGCGAAAACTGGGCCGTGAATATGTTATCAGGACAAACGGTATTGTAGCTGAGCGAAGCAATAAAAATCCTAAAATGCCAACGGGTGATATTGAAATTTTAGCAGATAAAATAGAAGTTCTTAATCAGGCTGCCATTCCTCCATTTACCATTGAGGATGAAACTGACGGCGGCGAAGATCTGAGGATGAAATACCGGTATCTTGATCTAAGAAGACCATGTATGAGAAAGAACCTGGAGCTCCGTCACAGGATGGCACAGGAAGCCAGAAAATACCTGGATTCACAAGGATTTATCGAAATAGAAACTCCGGTACTTATTAAGACGACGCCTGAAGGAGCGAGGGATTTTGTAGTGCCCTCAAGGATGAACCAGGGACAGTTTTATGCTTTACCCCAGTCTCCCCAGACCTTTAAGCAGCTGTTAATGGTGGCCGGGTTTGATAGGTATTTCCAGATTGTAAAATGCTTCAGGGATGAGGACCTCAGGGCTGACAGGCAGCCGGAATTTACGCAGATTGACTGTGAAATGTCATTTGTTGAAAGGGATAATGTGCTCGATGCTTTTGAAGGACTTGCGAAGTATCTTTTCAAATCAATTCTGGGTGTTGAGATAAAAGATTCTTTTCCAAGGTTAACCTATGATAAGGCAATAGAAAAATACGGTTCTGATAAACCTGACATGAGGTTTGAGATGCTGATTGGAGATCTGACAGGTATTGTAAAAGGAAAGGGGTTCAGAGTATTTGATGATGCAGAATTTTCGGGTGCAATCTGTGCTTCGGGATGTTCGGAATATTCGAGGAAAGAGCTTGATGCACTTACTGAATTTGTAATGAAGCCACAGATTGGCGCCAAGGGTCTTATCCATGTGAAAATAAATAATGACGGAACATTCAAGTCATCTGTGGACAAATTTTACAAGCAGGATGATTTGAAATTGTGGGCAGAAAGGCTGGGAGCAAAACCAGGCGACCTTCTGTTGCTCATGTCGGGAAGTAAAATCCCAACATTGAAAGCCCTGAATGAATTAAGACTGGAGATGGGAACCCGCCTTGGCTTAAGGCGCAACGATATTTATAAGCCTCTCTGGGTTGTTGATTTTCCTCTTCTTGAATGGGATCCTGAAACCAAAAGATATTATGCAATGCATCATCCATTCACTTCTCCAAAGACGGAAGACATTGAAAAATTTTCTTCGGACCCTGCCAATGTAAGAGCAAATGCCTATGATCTTGTCATTAATGGCATCGAAATCGGCGGGGGCTCGATAAGGATTCATGACGAGAAATTACAGCAGGTTATGTTCCGCAACCTGGGATTGACCGAAGATGATGCGCGCGAGAAATTCGGATTCCTTATGAATGCATTCAGGTATGGTGCACCGCCTCATGGAGGCATAGCTTTTGGATTTGACAGGTGGGTTGCATTATTTGCCGGCCTTGATTCCATAAGGGATGTCATTGCATTTCCGAAGAACAATTCAGGGAGGGATGTTATGATCGACTCGCCTTCTGAAATTTCCGAAGAGCAGTGGAAGGAACTAGGTCTTCGAAGAGTACAATAATCAACGGATCTACTAAATATCGCTGCAATAATGCCCCTTCATTTCGGGGGTGTATTGCAACTCCATTTAACTGAAAAGCGCTGATTATTGCTCTGTTCGGGAAAGGGGAGTGTTATTCTGTTGTGACATACATCTCCTATTCAACAATGAAAGAGGCAGTTCCTGCTCCGATTTTACCCTCGGGGGACACACCTTCCAATGAGATATCAAAACTCCCTTTTGTGTCGGAAGTATAGAAAATTGTATCGGCCTGTCCATTGGCATCAGTCAGGATTGAAGGCGCCCAGAACAAAGTTGTCCTGTCATCGGGATTAAGCTGATCGAAACGGGTTCCATACCTGGGAGAATAGAATTCCCTGGGCCTGTAAAAACCAAGGATCTGGGATTCCAGAACACCCTTTTTTATGAATTTCCCTCTTTTTGTATAAACAGCCACAACACCGTTGGCCCCTCTTGATCCATATATAGCAGAACTGGGGCCCTTCAGTATTTCAATCCTTTCAACATCCTGTGGATTAAGAGAAGCGACAGCATTAGCGTCGACCGGAACGTCATCGATAAGATACAATGGTTCAGTACTTAGAAAAAATGAATTTGGACCTCTTATCTGGATTGAATTACCTGCAACCATTACTCCCGGGACTCTACCCTTAATAATATCGAAAACATTATTATAAGTTGCCAGTTTATCATCAACATAAATCACGTTATCAGGTGTACCATGAATTCCCTGACTGGTTGACTGGTTTTTATCCTTTTCTACACCAGGAATCGGACGGAATACATTTGATCCCATTATCTCCATTTCTTTGGAGTAGCTTGAGAAAAGGACTTCCTTTTCAGGAAGTTCAGTTTCATCGATATATATTACCAGGTTTTTCCTGCCGGTTAATCTCGAAGACGTAATTTCAATATCGAGAGTGTCCTCATAATCAGGCAGGTTAAACAAATACCTTCCTTTTTCATTTGTCCGGGTATTATAAACATCGTTAAATCCGCTGAGTACTGTCAGGGTAACAGGTAAAAATTTCAATGGGATTCCAAAGAATTCCCTGGTGACTTTACCTTCAACTGCCAATCCCCTTTCAACCTCGTAATCGATTTTCATTGGGATTTCTCCAATTACATTCTCCCACGTAAAGCGTCTCCATCCCTGGGTCATCATCAGATAATCAAGAGCCTCCCTTGTTTCAGGCGTATTTTTCTCAAAATACTTTTCCGGATCCTGAATCCGGCCTTTCAGATCAGATGAAAGAACCAGATAGCTGACAATCCCTGAATAAAAATCGCCTCTGTTATCGTTATAATCCTTGCCTGTCACAGAAAGGGAGAAATTGGCTGCAACCGGATAATTATCTGGATTCCTGACATTAATTTTTATAGATATTTTTTCGCGTGAGCCATAATTTTCCCTGTCAGTTTCAAGACCAATGTTCAGGAAATCATTTTGATTGATGAAAATAAGACGTTCACACTGAGGCACGAGGGCCTGGTTAAACAGTGTAAGCTGAGCGATACCGGTCGGAAATTTATCGCGGGGAATCTTAACTTCTGCACTTCCGGATTCAAGGACCCGGGATTGATTAAAATATACCTTGCCTCTTGTCTGTCCAATTAGAGAAATCCACTGATCATTTTCCGTACTTTTGATTTTTATCGTTATCTCTTTGCTGTCCAGGTTATTAACTGAAAGAGTGAAGCCCGATTTTAACGGTTCAGGCAAGAGGACTTCATCATACTTTTCCTCATCCATAAGGATTTTTGCATAGTACTTTTCTCCATCCACCGGTTTTATGAAGAAAGCCCCCATTCCCTGATAGAAACTCTGAAATTCTGTGATGAGATCTCCCTTTTTATTATGGATTTCTCCTCTTATATCAACACCCTGCCCCAGTTCATTAACAGCTTTGAATGCAACACGGCTCTCAAGGCCTGCAACAAGATCTCCGCCCTCAGGGAAAAACTGTACATCAAGCTTTTCAGATTTCCGGATGCTTTTATTTTTAAGCCTTTTATTAGCGAGTTTCTCATCCCTGTAAAGCTGGCTTGAAAATTCAGGATTTACGATCTCGATCTGACGCTTAAAGAAATAATCATCACCAAAATTCCTCATCCAGCTGGTATAAGCTCTTATCTCGTATAAACCGGAGGGTACTGTATCATATATCTTGAAATCACCCATTGCATATCCTTCATTTAATTTGAGAAGGCGCGTCATTGAAGTCTTGCCAAATGAATTAATAAGTTCAACAATCAGGATATTGCTGTGTGTACTTGGTTTATGCGTTGTGGCATTAAGAAAATAAACCTTGAACCATATATTCTCACCTGCAATATATGTTTGTTTGTCCAGGTGCAAATAGACCTTTTCCTGGGGATATTTCTCATACCAGTCAGCCAACAGGGTTGCCACATTATCTGAAGGATCATTGCTCCTGTTCGTAACCGTCGTGAAAGAGACAAAAGCAAGTCCTGAAATAACGATAATTAAGGCGATAATTGATTTGATTTTATTATATAGCATAACAAAAGAAGATTAAGTAATAAAAGTACTTGGAAAATCCTTTATTAGCAACAAATCCCGCTCCGGGCCTGTTAAAGGATCAAGGTATTCATTGGGCCGGAGCTTTAATATATCAAAAATATATTTATATGATGTATAAATAAAGAAAATCCCTATGATTTTAAGGATTTATTTTTTTATACTTTTGTTTGGATTTTCCCAAAACATAATATTGATAATATATGTCAGGTCATAATAAATGGTCAACCATAAAAAGGAAAAAAGGTGCATTAGACGCCAAAAGATCCAAAATATTTTCACGCATATCCAAAGAAATACAAATTGCTGTAAAAGAGGGAGGTCCTGATCCCGATGGCAATCCAAGATTGAGACTGGCTATTGCCAATGGCAGAGGTGTCAATATGCCTAAAGATAATATTGAACGGGCAATAAAAAGTGCTGAGAAGGATGAATCATCTCTGCAGGAATCCAGCTATGAAGGATTCGGTCCGGGTGGCATTGCAATATTCATTGAATGCCTCACGGATAATCATAACAGGACTGTAAGTAATATCAGGTCAATATTTAACAAGAGGGGAGGATATATGGGCAGTTCGGGTTCTGTAGGATTCATGTTTGAAAGGAAAGGAGCTTTTACAATACCGAAAGAGGTGCCAAACCAGGAAGAATTTGAACTTGAAATGATCGATGCAGGGGCTGAAGATATTTATACAGAGGGTGATTATTATATAATTACAACATCACTTGAAGATTTTGGTAAAGTGCATAAAAGACTTGAAAAACTGGAAATCACACCAGAGAATGCACAGTTACAGAGAATACCAACTACCACTAAAAAGCTAAATAATGAGGATGCTTTTAAGGTATTGAGAACAATTGAAGAATTTGAAGACGAGGATGATGTTCAGAATGTATACCATAACCTCGAAATAACAGACCAGCTGCTCAATTCTTATGAGGAGTGACAGTATCTGCTTTTTTAATTTTAGTTCCCCTGAGCAGGAGGTAAATGCCAAAAAGCATCAGCGACAGCACAAAGATAACGCGCCCGGCCGAAAACACGAGACTTTCAGGATCCAGCCATCCAAAGACAACATAAATCAGACCTCCTGCGAGTGACATCAAGCCGATTAATCTGGGAAGGTACCCCGTCCATGTAATAAATATTCCCAGGAAAATTGCACTTACCCCGGTAAGAGTATATGCAAGAGTCTGAAGATTAGTTTTACTAATAAGCATGCCGAATGCAAGCGATGACAGGATATTATTACTATTATCCGGCGATGATGAATATTCACTGACTATACTGATAATATTAAAACAGGTTCCTGTATAGAAAAGATAAATAATCCCTGTCGCAGAAACAAGGAAAGCTGCCAGGTAGGCGGAAGTTCTCTCATGAGGGAGAAAGGTAATGAGGATTGAAGGGCCAAGTAAAATTATCAAAACGGAATTGAGAAGCCAGATGAATGCGTTTATCCTCAGCCTGCCAATGTTCTCATTTAGAAAGGAAAGATCATCCAGGATATTTGAATACTCCGGTTTTACATCAAGCTGTGTCAGTATGGATGCGATTACAAGGAATGATATAATGATAATCAGGAGCCCTGATGGTCTTTCAATTTTCCTGTTTCCGTATAAGGATTTTTTTTTCACGTAAAAAAGTTACATTTTGCAAAAATAATTATTTCACAATGTGTTATACGATTTTTCGAGGTAATTGAATAAAAATATTTAATTACTCAACACATTATTAAAAGAAAGCGTTGTATTGGCGGAACAAAGGATTTAATTTTTGACTAATTTTGCATATTCAAAAGGACAGTGACAATAATATGAAGATCCTTTACCTGATAATCCCGGTTTTCCTTATGACGCAATTATGCGCCTTTTCTCAAACTCCTGTTAACATGAGCGGCAGAGACGAGATTTTTAACAGGTTATATAAAAAGCAGCCGGGATCGGGAGAAATTTCTGTTGTTCAGGATGCCAGGCTGGAGGAAGTTCTAAGGGAATATATCAAGATTAACCAGCAAAAAAATGGTGTACCAGCATACTGGATCCGTATATATTCCGGTTCAGGTCATGATGCACGGGAAAAGGCCTATCAGTCAAAGGCAAAATTCCTTTCAAAATATGAAGGAATAAAAGATAAGGTCGTTTATGGTGATCCAAATTTTAAAGTTTATATCGGCGGTTATCGTGTTAAAAGTGAAGCACTTAAATTGCTTAAAACAGTTCAACAAGACTTTCCGTCGGCATTTATTGTATATGATATCATTGATTTTCCTGATTTATGAGTGACGAGGTCAATCATGAATGTGGTATTGCCCTGATAAGATTGCTGAAACCGCTTGACTATTACCAGGAGAAGTACGGAACATGGAGGTTTGGGATTGACAAGCTTTATCTGTTAATGGAAAAGCAGCACAACAGGGGTCAGGATGGAGCAGGTGTGGCATGTGTCAACCTGGACCTGCCTGCCGGGAAAAAATATCTGCACAGATACAGATCAGCAAGCGAATCGGCTTTAAGCGATGTATTCAGTAAGATCTCTTCCGAAATCAATAAAATTGAAAAAAAATACCCGGATCAGTTGAAGAATACCAAATGGATAAAGGAAAATTTTCCATTTGTGGGAGAGGTTTACATCGGGCATATGAGATATGGTACATTTGGCAAGAACAAGCTGGATAACGTACATCCGGTATGGAGGTTAAATAACTGGGAAACCAGGAATCTGGCAATTGCAGGGAATTTTAATCTCACCAATGTAGATGAATTATTCAATCTTCTTATTGAACTTGGCCAGCATCCAAAAGATTATTCAGACACAGTTACTATTCTTGAAAAAATAGGGCATTTCCTTGATGAAGAAAACCAGAGGCTCTTTGACAGCTTTAAATCGCAGGGATATAATAATAAGGATATTTCAGGAATGATCGCAAAGCAAATTAATGTTGCAGATATCCTCAGGGAAGCAAGCAAAAGATGGGACGGGGGATATGTGATCACAGGCATTTTTGGCCATGGCGATGCCTTTGTTTACAGGGATCCAAATGGTATAAGGCCGGCTTTTTATTACCAGGATGATGAAATTGTTGTTGCAGCTTCAGAAAGGCCGGTAATACAAACAGTTATGAATACCGGTTATGAAAATGTAAAAGAAGTTGAACCGGGACATGCACTTGTTATTAAAAAAGATGGCCGGATTTCAATGGATATGGTTCTTGAACCAAAAGAGAAAAAAGCATGTTCATTTGAAAGGATTTATTTTTCGAGAGGCACTGACAGGGATATATATCTGGAAAGAAAAAAATTAGGCGAGCTGCTGACAGGTGACATTCTGAAGGCAGTGGACAATGACCTTTCACATACGGTGTTCTCCTACATACCAAATACTGCAGAAACAGCATTCTATGGTATGTTAAATGGAATAGAGGATGTAATGAACAAAAAAAAGGCAGAGATCCTGATTAACAGGAGGAGCGATCTTAAGCCTGAAGAAATAAATGAAATTATTTCACTGAGACCCAGGATCGAGAAAATTGCAGTTAAGGATATTAAGCTCAGGACATTCATCTCCCAGGATGAAGGGAGGGATGACCTGGTGGGACATGTTTATGATGTTACTTATGATACTGTAAAAAAAGGTTCAGACAAACTGGTAATCATTGACGATTCTATTGTCAGAGGCACAACCTTAAAACACAGTATAATTAAGATTCTCGACAGGCTGAATCCAGTTACGATTGTAATTGTTTCATCCTCACCGCAACTACGTTATCCTGACTGCTATGGAATTGATATGGCGAAATTATCCGAATTTATCGCATTTCAGGCAGCAATTCAGCTGCTGAAAGAAAAAGGAAGAGAAAATATAATTAATGAAGTTTACAGGAAATCAAAGGAGCAATTATTGGGACCAAAGGAAGAGATGGTTAACTGGGTAAAACTTATATATGAGCCTTTTACATATGAACAAATTTCAGATAAGGTGGGAGAACTGCTGAGAACAAAGGAAATAAAAGCACAGGTAAAGGTTGTCTACCAGACAATTGAAAATCTGCATAAAGCTTGTCCAGATAATCTGGGGGACTGGTATTTCACCGGAGATTATCCCACACCAGGGGGAAATAAGGTTGTGTCCAGGTCGTTTGTTAATTTCATTGAAGGGAAGAATCAGCGAGCCTACTAAGAAGTAATAGAATTAACGTCGTTATGGAACCGGGCTGAAGGTAAAGGGCTTCATTAAAGATTAAAATTCGAAAAAAGAAATTCGAAAGCCGAAATAAACCAAGAAAGTACGAAACCCGAAACTCTAAAAACTAAAATCTAAATAAACTCTAAAAACTAACCTCTAAAGGTTAAATACTGAAGATTGGGACTGCCGGCAGATATCCCTTCCTGGATTTTAAAAAATATCAGTGGATTTAGTTTATCACTTCCTTCGCAAATGCCTGATTCGATTGATGAGCTTAAAGATCTGGTAACGGCTTTCGGGGAAGTAGCTGCTAACATGCCTTTCAACTTTCTGCTTATACATGTCATTGATCGTGATCATCATAGCCGTCTCCTCAACATTGCCAAAGCTTGGATTCAGTACAGTCCCGAAGGTTTTCAGTGAGGGAGACATATTCATGTAAGCATTGATCAGCGGTGGTATATTTTCTCCGAATGCCCTGACCGTCTGAGAGAGTATCCGGTAGTCCTCCATGTAATCTTTTCCGACGAAAATTCTTTTCATTTCTTCCCTGTCCATCTTGATATCCAGAGGTTCTTTCGGGATAACGAGGTTTTCATTATCCGGAAAATGCTTTTCAAGAAAGTATAATATCAGATTTCTTGCTCTCTGATTATAATTGGGATACATAGTAACCTTACCGAAAAAATATTTCGTTTCCGGATTATCAATAAATATAGCACCAATTCCGTCCCAAAGGTTATCAAGAGCAAACAATCCTTTGCTGTGGCGGCTTGTTGACTGATAAGCTGGCTGAACGAATGCTCTCCCCAGTTCAATAGTATGGGGCAGGTAATCGGTTATAAATTTATCTGAAAAATGGTAAAGATGAGTTGATGCAAGGTGAGTCGGCGAGCAAGTCGTACCTTCTTTCTTTTTACAGATAAAGAAACGATATCCACCCAGGATTTCTTCTTTATCCGGATCCCATACAATAAGCTGATGGTATGGATCTTCTGCAGTATCATATGCATCAATGTCTAAATCATTTCCCGTCCCTCCTCCGGCAGCCCTGAAAGTCAGTTCACGCAGTCTCCCTATTTCACGCATCATATTAGGGGAATTATGCGCTGTAATTATATACAATTCATTATCCGCTTTATTGGTCACCCTGACGAATTTCTCCTCTGTCAGTTCCTTCTCCAGTTCTTCCCTGGGGACAGCATGAATTATTGGCTTCATAAGATTATTCAAATCATGTTTTATAAACCTCAGGCAATGTGTATACCTTCTCACGGACAAAATCTGCCCACTCCTGAAGAGTTTTGCTTCCATCCAGGGATGTCCATTTGACCGGCTGTCCGAATGAAACAGTTATCTCAGAGTTTCTGTGTTTCATCGATTCATCAACAAGAAAGAACATTTCGAGATTCCATTTTATATGCAGGAAAATGCGGATATTAGCGAGATTATAAAAGAAGTTACTGCATTTCCCGCTAAAATGAACAGGTACAATATCCCTTTGATATTGTATTGCTTTTGAAATGAAGTTTTTCTTCCATTGGAGATCCTGAATGATTCCTTTATTTTTTCTTGAAACCATCCCTGAAGGGAAAGTAAGGATTTGAATATCGGAACGGTATACTTTATCCAGTATTTGCACGCTTTCTTTAGACTGGGCTCCATGCTTATTTATTGGAATGAAAATATCCTCCATTGGACGCAAATTCATCAGGATATCATTTACAATGAATTTTGCTTCCCCGAGATAACGGGAAACAGTATCAGTCAGAATTACTCCATCGAATCCGCCCAGAGGATGATTTGAAGTAAAAATATATCTGCCTTCGCGGGGAATATTTTCTTCCCCTTTTATAATGATTTTAGTATTGAATTCCTTGAAGATGGCATGAATAAATTCGATGCCAACTACACCTCTGTTTCGCGCCAGGAAACCATTTATCCAATCCTGGTGAACAATACGTTCGACATACCTGTAAATGAATCCCGGAAGCATCTTTGCCATCCGTGGATTTTTCTCACTGAAAACCTTGCGGACATCAACTTTTAATTCTTCCCGGGGAGTGGAGTTTTCTTGCATATTCTATTATGAAACGGGATAACAAAATAACAAAAAATCCCTGAAAAATGGAAGCGCTGGCTGGATTAATCCCTCATTTATTTTTAAATGTAAGGTGCTGATTCCTGCTTCGATCCAGCGATCCCCAATCCAGGCATCGATGAAGATTATAAATAGCAGACGAATTGTGTCTGGTCGTATAAAAATAAGTCAAGGTCTGGTGCAACACCCGGATTTAAAAAATCAGGTTAGATAAATAGAAACAGTTTGTTGTCTGAAGGCAGGAAGCATCATAGTTCCGGGGAATGCAAATAAAACAAAGAAAGTTATTAACAAAATGGTAAAAAATGGGGAAAAGTGGTGAAAAGTGGTAAAATTATATTATTTTTACGAAATCACCCAAAACCCAGGTATGATAACCTTTATAGGAGAATACAGCTGCAAGGTGGACGATAAAGGAAGGATCATGCTTCCTGCGGCATTTAAAAAGCAATTGCCGCAGGATGCACATGACAGGTTTGTGGTCAAGCCCGATGTGTTCGAAAAATGCCTTGTGTTATATCCTATTAACGAATGGGAAAGGCTGGATAAGATCATCCGCAGCCGCACAAATCCTTTCAACCAGGAGCATGCAAGATTTCTGAGGATGTTTTATCATGGTTCAGCTGAGATCACGCTGGATGCAAGCAACAGGATGTTAATTCCAAAGCGGTTGATTGATTTTTGCAGCATAGGCAGGGATGCCATTCTTGCAGGTCAGTCGGGCAAAATTGAGATCTGGGCGAGCGACAAATATGAAAATGTAAGTCGGGCTCCTTCCGATTTTACATTAATGGCAGAAAAGATCCTGGGAGGGACTTTTAACGATCCAGGAAACTAATGAATTACCATCAGCCAGTATTACTTAAAGAATGTATTGAAGGGCTGAACATCAATCCTGATGGTATTTATGTTGATCTGACTTATGGAGGAGGCGGGCATTCAGGGGAAATATTGAAAAGGCTAAAAAAAGGCCGCCTGATTGCATTTGATCAGGATGTTGAAGCTGAGTCAAATGCTGTTAAAGACGATAAGTTTCTTTTTATAAGAAGCAATTTCAGGTATGTCAAAAACTGGCTTTTCTTTCACGGAATTGAAATGATAGACGGAGCTCTTGCTGACCTGGGTGTATCATCATGGCATCTCGACCAGCCGGAAAGGGGATTTTCGTTTCGGTTTAACAGTACCCTTGACATGCGGATGAATACATCAGCAAAACTCACTGCCCGGGAAATCCTAAATACTTACAGTCCTGAAGATCTCACAGAAATTTTGCGGAATTGGGGTGAGCTGGGGAACGCCACTAAATTAAGTTCATCAATTATTAAATACAGGAAAGACAGACCAATTATTAAAGTGGATGATCTGCTGAGTGCTGTCAAACCTTATCTTCCGGTCCGCAACCAGCAGAAATTTCTCGCAAAGATATTCCAGGCTTTGAGGATCGAGGTCAATGATGAGGTCAATGCCCTTTCTGAGATGCTTGAACAAATAACCGGGCTGCTTAAATCAGGCGCCCGTTTTTGTGTAATAACATACCATTCCCTGGAAGACAGGCTGGTAAAGAACCTTTTCAAGTCGGGGAACCTTGAGGGTGAGATTGAAAAAGATTTTTATGGCAATCTCCGGCTGGTGTATCATCAGGTAAACAGGAGGGTAATTGAAGCAGGGGAAAACGAGCTGAAAAAGAATCCCAGGGCAAGAAGTGCAAAATTAAGGATAGGAGAAAAAATATAATTATGGCCGGTGCAGGCAGAAAAAATATTGAATTTGTAAACGAGAACCAGGAGAAAAAGGATTATCGTAAAGCAAGATTCAGGGATGTTCTGGATGGGAGTCTTCTTACGCGCGAAAACGTTATCAGCCAGCTGCCATTTGTTCTGTTCCTGACTTTATTACTTGTCATTTATATCGGGAACCGGTATCATGCTGAACGCGTAATTCGCAGAACCCTGACACTGCAGATGGAGCTGAAAGAGCTGAGGGCCAAATCAATATCAACTGCATCTGAACTGGAATACCTGAGCAACCAGTCGCAGGTTGCAAGACTTGTGGAGCAGAAAAAGATCGGCCTTAAATATTCAGAAGAGCCGCCGGTCAAAATTGATAAAAGAAAAAGCAGGAATAAAAAATAGATCATAATGTCAGGTAAGCAGGTCATAGTAAGAAGATTGGTCGGGATATACCTGGGAGCTTTTGTGGTTGCTCTTTTAATTATCGGGAGGATAATATACCTGCAATTCTTCGTAGGGGATGAGTTACGGAAAAAGGCCGAGGATCTTACAATGAAGTATGTTTCCATTGAACCCAACAGGGGAGACATTTATTCAGATGATGGAAACAGGCTTTTATCAACGTCGGTGCCTTATTACGAGATAAGGATGGATCTTAAGAGCAGCGGTATGCAGGACTGGGTTTTCAATGCCGGCATTGATTCCCTTTCATATTGCCTGTCGAAGATGTTCAGGGACCAGCCGAAATCGGAATACAAAAGAAAACTAACAGCAGCCAGGCGTAGCGGGGAAAGATATTATCTCATAACAAAGACGGTAAGTCATCAGCAATTGCAGCAGATGAAGAGGTTCCCGATTTTCAGGCTTGGCAGATATAAAGGAGGATTTATTGTCATCCAGAAAAACCACAGGATCCGGCCTCATCAGATGCTGGCTGCCAGGACAGTCGGGTATCTGAATGAAGGCGAATCAGGAAATGTTGTTGGAATTGAGGGAGCATATGACCAGTATCTGAAAGGCGTGACCGGTGTCAGGCTGATGCAGAAGACAGCCGGCAATATCTGGATACCGGTCAATGACAGGAATGAAGTGGAGCCGAAGAATGGCTTTAATATAGTCACTACAATAGATATAGATATCCAGGATGTGGCCGAAAATGCCCTGCTGAGACAGTTAAGACTGCACAATGCACATCATGGCTGCGCGGTACTTATGGAGGTGGAGACAGGCGAGGTAAAAGCCATAGTCAATCTTCAAAGAAATTCCCGGGGAGAATATGAGGAAACTTACAATTATGCTATTGCTGAAAGCACAGAACCGGGCTCGACGTTCAAGCTGATGTCATTGATAGCTGCCATGGAGGATGGCTATGTTGAACCTGACGATACTGTCGATACCGGTAAAGGAGCAATCAAATATTATGATAAAATCATAAAAGACACACGTGAAGAAGGGTACGGCAGAATCAGTGTACAAAGAGCATTTGAAGTTTCATCGAATGTCGGGATATCACAGATAATCTATAAGTATTACAAAGACGATGAAGAAAAGTTCATCGACAGGCTTTACAGAATGCATCTTAACGAGCCGCTTAATATTGACATCAAAGGTGAAGGAATTCCACATATCCAGAATCCGGAAGACAAGTTATGGTCCGGAATATCACTTCCCATGATATCTCATGGTTATGAAGTAAGGCTTACACCTCTTCATGTCCTGACATTTTATAATGCTATTGCCAACGACGGGAAGATGGTCAAGCCTATATTCGTTAAAAAAATCACCAATTATGGCAGGGTTGTCAAATCATTCTCCACTGAAGTAATGGATCCTTCTATATGTTCAAGGGGAACGTTAAAGAAAGTCCAGAAAATGCTTGAAGGAGTTGTGGATAGTGGCACAGCAATGAATCTCAGAAATGAAAATTACCGGATTGCAGGGAAGACAGGGACAGCACAGATAGCAAATGAGAAGTACGGTTATAAAGTCAATGCAAAAACAAGCTACCAGGCCTCTTTCGTTGGATACTTCCCGGCTGATAAACCTGAATATTCATGCATAGTGGTTGTTAATTCCCCATCAAGAGCAGTATACTATGGCAACCTGGTCGCCGGCCCTGTATTCAGGGAGATTGCTAATAAAGTCTATGCTTCGAGGCTTGATATGCATGAAGCTGTCAATAACAGGAGAAATGATCTTGCAGAGATACCATATTCAAAAAATGGCAATAAGGAAGCATTAAATACTGTACTTGATTATCTGGATATACCATCAACTCCCGGATCGGTTGAAAGCAACTGGGTAGCCACAATCAGGAAAGAGGATCATATCGGAGTTAATGACCTGAATTTCAACCGTGGTCTTGTTCCCAATGTCAGGGATATGGGATTGAAGGATGCAGTATATCTTCTTGAAAATGCCGGACTTGTGGTGGAAGTGAGAGGCAAAGGAAAAGTGGTTAATCAGTCGATCCAGGGAGGAGTGAAGGCCAGGAAGGGGGACAGGATTGTGCTGACTATGAGTCAGCCGTAGAAGGGTACAAGGTACAAGGTACAAGGTACAGGGTGCAAGGTGCAAGGTACAAGGTACAAGGTACAAGGTGCAAGGTACAAGGTACAAGGTACAAGGTGCAAGGTACAAGGTACAAGGTACAAGGTACAAGGTGCAAGGTGCAAGGTACAAGGTACAGGGTACAGGGTGCAAGGTGGGATGGGGTGAGAGGGAGAAAAAGCGAGAGGGCGAAAGGGCGAGGGGGCGAGAGGGCGAGAGGGCGAGGGGGAGAAAGATTAATAGATCAATTGCCGATCAATTTCCATCGACTTGAGTCGAAGGAAAAAAGAACAAAAAATTTGATACAGAATATAAATTGAAGAAGTTAAAAGACATACTGGAGAGAGTGAAGGTGGCTGAGATAGCGGGGAATGCTGATATTAATATTAAGGAGATATGCTTTGATTCGAGGAAGGCAGGAGAGGGAAGTGTTTTCATTGCAGTAAAAGGCACAAAGGCAGACGGGCATGAATATATTCCCGAGGTCATAGGAATGGGATGCAAAGTGATAGTATGTGAAAAACTTCCGGTGCAGCATCAGAAAGGAGTCATTTATGTCAGGGTTGATGATTCAGCAGGTGCGCTGGGAATTATGGCATCTGCGTTTTATTCATATCCGTCAGAAAAATTAAACCTGGTTGGTATTACCGGAACGAACGGAAAAACAACCATAGCTACCCTGCTTCATGAACTGTTCCGCAAAAGCGGTTATAATGCCGGGTTGTTGTCTACGATCAGGAATCTTTTGATTGACGAACCTTTCGCATCGACACATACCACCCCGGATTCAATAGCTATAAACAATCTTCTTTCAGCGATGGTTAAGGCAGGCTGCAGTCATTGTTTCATGGAAGTAAGCTCCCATGCCATAGACCAGAAGAGAACGGAAGGATTAAAATTCAGAGGCGGGGTATTCACGAACCTGACACATGATCATCTTGACTATCATGGAGATTTTAAGGATTATCTAAGGGCAAAGAAGTTTTTTTTCGACAGGCTTCCGGATTCTGCTTTTGCCCTGGTCAATAATGATGATAAAAACGGGATGGTCATGGTGCAGAATACATCAGCTGAAATACAAACCTATTCATTGAAGTCGATGTCGGATTACAAATGCAGGATCCTGGAAACGCATATGGATGGTATGCTTTTAAAGATAGATAATAAGGAATTATGGACGGGGCTGATAGGTGAGTTTAATGCATATAACCTGCTGGCAGTTTATGGTACAGCTGTATTGCTGGGCCTTGAGGAAGAGAATATCCTGACGGTTATGAGCAGTTTCAAACCTGTCAGGGGCCGTGCGGAATCCATCACATCTTCCGACGGCATCACCGCAGTAGTTGATTATGCCCACACGCCGGATGCGCTGGAGAATATACTGATGACGGTTAACAAGATCCGAAAGGGACCCGGAAAAATTATCACTGTTGTGGGGGCAGGGGGTGACAGGGACAAAACCAAGCGTCCGCTGATGGGGAAGATTGCCGCTGTTAACAGCGACAGAGTTATTCTGACTTCCGATAATCCGAGGAGTGAAGTACCGGAAGATATAATAAATGACATGAGACGCGGTATCAGTAAAAATTTATCAGATAGGGTTATTTCCATTACTGACAGGCTTGTAGCGATAAAAACTGCGTTTATGATGGCCTGTAAAGGAGATATAATCCTGGTGGCGGGGAAGGGGCATGAGACTTACCAGGAGATCAAAGGAAAGAAGCACCATTTTGATGATATGGAGATTATAAATGAGTTAATGAAAAATTAGCCGGAGATGCTGATATACCTGTTTGAATATCTTGACCGATTGAATGTGCCCGGGGCGGGAGTGTTCCAGTATATTTCGTTCAGATCGGCCAGTGCGGTTATTCTATCACTGATCATATCGCTGATGCTGGGCAAAAAAATCATTAATTATTTGAGGAAGAAACAGATAGGAGAATCAGTACGGGACCTTGGGCTGGACGGGCAGAAGCAGAAACAGGGAACTCCGACAATGGGCGGGCTGATAATACTGCAATCAATACTTATTCCCACGCTGCTGTTCGGCGATCTGGAAAACATCTATGTCATACTGATGCTGATAACAACAGTCTGGCTGGGATTTATCGGATTTGTGGATGATTATATCAAAGTGTTCAGGAAAGATAAACGGGGATTGAAAGGCAAGGCAAAGATTTTCGGGCAGGTCATACTTGGGATCGTTGTGGGGCTGGTCCTTTACCTGAGTGATGATGTGATGGTCCGCGAAAAGGTGCTCATGGAGAACGGAGAACCAAAAATGGAAATTGTTCAGGGGCCGGGTGACGATAAACCAAAGCCTGTGTATGTTACCAAAGATGTGAAGTCTACTGCAACCACTATTCCATTCCTGAAGAATAACGAATTTGATTATGCGTACCTCGTAGGATTCCTTGGAGAGAAGGCGGCGAAGTGGTCGTGGATTGTCCTGATACTTGCCATAATAATTATTGTCACCGCTGTATCTAATGGAGCTAATATGACAGACGGCCTGGATGGGCTGGCGACGGGAGTTTCGGCCATAATAGGAACAACACTGGGGATACTTGCATATGTTTCAGGGAACATTTTCTATGCGGATTATCTGAATATAATGTACATACCATTTACTGGTGAGCTCGTAATTTTTATGAGCGCGTTCATCGGAGCCACCGTAGGATTCTTATGGTACAATTCTTACCCGGCCCAGGTTTTTATGGGTGATACAGGAAGCCTGTCGCTGGGGGGCATAATTGCTGTATATGCTATAATAATAAGGAAAGAGCTGCTGATCCCGATCCTTTGCGGAATATTCCTGGTTGAGAGTCTTTCAGTCCTGATGCAGGTGAGTTATTTCAAATATACCAGGAAACGGTTTGGTGAAGGAAGAAGGATTTTTAAGATGGCCCCCCTGCATCATCATTACCAGGTGCTGGGTTATTCTGAGCCTAAAATTGTGACCAGGTTCTGGATAGTAGCCATTATGCTTGCGGTGATCACTGTAGTAACACTGAAAATAAGGTAATCAACACTAAACAATTTCATATCAAATGAACAGCAAAATCGTAATACTTGGTGCCGGGGAAAGCGGAACCGGCGCTGCAATCCTTGCAAGGAAGCATGGTTTTGATGTATTTGTTTCAGATAATGGTCCAATCAAACCCAAGTACAAGGAAATGCTTTTTGATTATGAAATCCAGTGGGAGGAGAACAAGCATACAGAGAAGCTTATTCTTGATGCTGATGAGATCATAAAAAGTCCGGGGATCCCGGAGCGGAGTCCGATTGTCCAGCTGATCAGGAAAAAAGGAATCCGGATCATTTCAGAAATTGAATTTGCAGCCAGGTATACTGCTTCTAAAAAGATTTGCATCACCGGCAGCAATGGAAAAACCACCACCACATCGCTTATCCATCACATGATGAAGAAGGCAGGTCTGAATGTGGGAATTGCAGGAAACATAGGTAAGAGTTTTGCATTGCAGGTAGCAGAGGAAGAGTATGATTATTACGTTCTCGAGCTCAGCAGTTTCCAGCTAGACGGCCTGTATGAGTTTAAGGCGGATATTGCCATTCTGCTGAATATTACCCCGGATCATCTTGACAGGTATGATTACAATCTTCAGGAGTATGTTGATTCGAAATTCAGGATCACACGAAACCTGAGCGAAGAGGAATATTTTGTCTTCTGTTCTGATGATGAGATCACAATACGTGAACTGGAAAAGATAGTCCTGAAGGCCAAGCAATTGCCTTTTGCCAGGAAGAAGAAGGATAAGGAGGTGGCTTATATTGATGATGAGGACCGGTTAAGAATCGAATATGACAACAGCGATTTTGCGATATCTGTATCAGACCTTATACTCAAAGGGAAGCACAACCAGTATAACAGCATGGCGGCAGGTATCACAGGGAGCGTGTTAAAGATAAGAAAAGACGTAATAAGGGAAAGCCTGATGGATTTCCAGGGAGTCGAGCATCGGCTGGAAAGTGTGCTTAATGTTCATGGAATTCATTTCATCAATGATTCAAAAGCCACAAATGTCAATTCGACATGGTACGCACTTGAAAGTGTACCGACTAGGATAGTCTGGATTGCAGGGGGTGTGGATAAAGGTAATGATTATTCAGAGCTGATGGATCTTGTCAGGGAAAAGGTCAAAGCTCTTGTATGCCTGGGCAAGGATAATGCGAAGCTTCACAAATCATTTGACGGAGTCATTGAAACAATAGTTGATGTTGATAATATGCCGGAAGCTGTCAGGACTGCTTATTACCTGGCGGTCAATGGGGATACGGTATTACTTTCACCCGCATGTGCAAGTTTTGATCTTTTTGAAAATTACGAAGACAGGGGATGGCAATTTAAAAAGGAGGCAGACAAACTTTAAGAAATGAAAAAAGGAATACAGAAATATCTGGGAGGAGACCGGGTTATCTGGATTGTTATCCTGATATTATCGATTTATTCCTTATTGTCGGTTTACAGTTCATCAGGAATTCTTGTCTTCAGAAATCCCGGAACCAGTCCGTCCCATTTCATCGCAAAGCATGCTATTTTCCTTTTTACCGGCCTTATCATGATATATATTATCCATCGGATCCCATATAAATATTTTTCAAAGCTGGCCCAGATATTCCTGATCATCGCCATACCATTGCTTCTTGTAACCCTTATTTTTGGCGAGAGTATCAACAGGGCATCGAGGTGGCTGGAAATACCATTATTAGGTATGAGTTTTCAGCCATCTGATTTTGCAAAACTGGCGCTTATAATGTATGTTGCCAGGGTACTTTCCCAGGAGCAGGAAAATATCCAGGATTTTTACAGGGCATTCCTGCCTATAATTATCCCCGTGGGGGTCGTATGTCTTCTGATAATGCCTGAAAATCTTTCTACTACCCTGATCCTATTCACTACCTGCGTAATCTTAATGTTTATTGGCAGGATCAGGGCCAAATACCTTGTAGTCTTATTTCTTGCAGGGACACTCATGCTGGGATCTTATATTACAATTGTTATATTAACTGAGAAAGAGGGGAGGGTAGGCACCTGGGAAAACCGCATCACAGGCTTTTTTGATAAGGATAATGAGAACTACCAGGTTGAACAGGCTAAAATTGCCATAGCCGGTGGCGGTTTGTTCGGCAAATTCCCGGGCAACAGCACCCAGAGAAATTTTCTGCCCCATCCCTATTCCGATTTCATCTATGCTGTGATAATTGAGGAGTACGGATTATTGCTTGGAGGGATACCTATTTTGCTTTTATATCTGATATTATTATACAGGGCAGGAGTGATATTGCGAAAAAGCAACAGGGCTTTTCCTGCATTCCTTGCTGTGGGGCTGACTGTTGGACTGGTCCTACAGGCATTGATACATATTGCTGTTGCCGTAAATCTCCTGCCTGTCACGGGCCAGCCACTGCCGCTGATAAGCATGGGAGGCACATCGATGATATTTACATGTATTTCGCTGGGCATGATACTCAGCGTCAGCAAAGGTTTAAATGAACATGTTGAAAATGAAGAACAGGAGCCAGTATATACGGAATAGGATAATAATCAGCGGGGGCGGTACGGGGGGCCATGTGTTCCCGGCAATCGCGATAGCTGATGCACTGAAAGAGAGGATCCCGGATATTGATATCCTCTTTGTAGGTGCACAGGACAGGTTTGAAATGGAAAAAGTACCTGAAGCCGGGTACAGGATAGAAGGGTTGCCGGTCGCAGGTTTCAGGAGGAAATTAAGTCCGGGCAATATAATAGTCATTATCAAATTATTAAGAAGCCTGAGAATGGCACGAAAGATAATAAGGGAGTTTGATCCGGATGCTGCAGTCGGTGTTGGCGGATATGCTAGCGGACCGGTACTGAGGTCTGCTGCTGCAATGGGCATTCCGACACTGATCCAGGAACAGAATTCCTTTGCGGGTATTACCAATAAATTACTGGCCAAAAAGGCCGATTGTATTTGCGTTGCATTTGAAGGGATGGAGAAATTTTTCCCCCGGGAAAAGATCGTCATGACAGGCAACCCGGTAAGGAAAGAAATTATGAAAACCAGGTCGGAGGAATTAAGGAGAGAAGGGTACAGTTTTTTTGGGCTCAATGAAAAACTTAAAACACTTCTTATTATGGGAGGGAGCCTTGGAGCAAGAACAATCAATATTGGAGTTATGAAGAATCTTAACCGATTGAGAGATTCAGGTATCCAGGTTCTCTGGCAAAGCGGCAAGTATTACCATGAAGGAGCCAGGAATGCGATAGAAAAATCAGGGGCCGGCAACATCATCCTGAAGGATTTCATAACAAGGATGGAGCTTGCCTATGCAGTGGCAGATCTTGTCATCTCACGTGCCGGTGCGATTACGATCTCAGAGCTCAGTCATGCCGGGAAACCGGCTATACTGGTGCCTTCTCCCAACGTGGCGGAGGATCACCAGAATAAAAACGCTATTGCCCTGGTAAAAAAGTCGGCTGCCATTTGCTTATCTGACAATGAGGCTGTTGGAAAGATAATACCCTGGGCACTTGAATTATTGAAAGACGGGGAAAGGATGAAAAGGATGGCGGAGAATATTTTATCGATGAAGGTTGAGGATTCGGCGGGGAGGATTGCTGAGGAGGTGATTCGTATCATGAAAGTTGGTCCTAAATGATGACGAGGTCCTGAAACAAGTTCCCTGAGGGAGTGATCAGTGTCATGGAAGTTGGTCTTAAATAACGACAAGGTCCTGAAAAACTCCCGAAGGGAGTTGGCTAGTATTATGGAAGTTGGTCTTAAATAACGACAAGGTCCTGAAACAAGTTCCCTGAGGGAGTGATCAGTGTCATGGAAGTTGGTCTTAAATAACGACAAGGTCCTGAAACAAGTTCAGGATGACCAGTAACAGATATAGAATATGGTTAGAATTGAAGGTTATAGTAATATTTATATGATCGGGATCGGGGGGATTGGGATGAGTGCGCTGGCGCGGTATTTTATAGCCGGGGGGTGGCATGTGGCCGGGTATGACAGGATATCAACAAAACTTACTGAAGAACTTGAACGCGAGGGTGCGGATATTCATTATAACGAACAGCCTGAGATGGTGAAAACGGTTTATCAGATACCAGGTAAAACGCTTGTTATATATACACCGGCTGTTCCGGTGGGGCACGCTGAACTTGAATATTTCAGGAAGGAGGGATTTACAGTGCTGAAGCGCTCTGAAGTCCTGGGGATGCTGTCGGTCGGCCGCAAATGCATTGCAGTGGCAGGAACACATGGTAAGACAACAATTTCAACGCTTGCCGCTCACCTGCTTAATATGGCAGATATCCCGGTAATGGCATTCCTGGGAGGCATTTCAAAAAATTACAATACCAATGCGTTGATCAACACAGACAGTGAGTGGATAGTGGCTGAAGCAGATGAATTTGACAGGTCATTTCTCCGTTTATTCCCTGATAAGGCCATTGTGACTTCATGTGATCCGGATCATCTTGATATATATGGGAATAAAGAGGAGATGGAAATCTCATTCAGGCAATTTATTACACAGGTAAAGAGCGGTGGTGATATTATCATAAAAAAAGAAATTGAATCGCTTACATCGGGGAAAAGCGATGCCCGGATATTTACCTATTCATTATACCCGGGAGCAGATTTTTTTGCTGAAAAATTCGAACCTTCTGACAATGGGTACAGATTCAATCTGCACACACCGGAAAAAATGATAACAGATCTGAAAACAGGCTTCCCCGGACTGGTTAATGTTGAAAACGCCATTGCTGTAGCTGCACTTGGATTTATTATGGGAACAGGTGAAAAAGCAATACGCAAGACACTGGATACATTCAGGGGTGTTAAAAGAAGATTTGACATTCATATTAACAGGGATGATGTGGTTTATATTGACGATTATGGCCATCATCCCAAAGAACTTGAATCTTTCATAAGATCGGTCAGAGCATTATACCCGGGCAGAAAAATCACAGGTATTTTTCAGCCTCATTTATATAGCAGAACAAGAGATTTTGCGGAAGGATTTGCAGAAAGTCTTTCCGAATTAGATGAGCTGATATTGCTGGATATCTATCCTGCAAGGGAACTGCCTATTGAGGGGATAACTTCGGACACAATTTTCAGGAAAGTAAAACTGGAAAAGAAAAAGGTATGCAATAAAAGAGATCTGATGGATGAATTAAAGAACATAAAACCGGATGTTCTGCTGACAATGGGCGCGGGAGATATCGACATGTTTGTTGAACCGATTATAAAGTTACTGGAATGAGGATCAGATGAAGAAATTTATCAAACATATTGTGCTCCTGATTGCTGTAGCGGGATACCTGATAATTATCCTCGGTTTTGTAAGCAAAGAGGAGAAGAAAGTCACGTGCAACGGTGTCAGGATCATCGTCCATGACAGTAGTGATGTGCAGTTTGTAAATTCAAGGATGATCAGGAATATTTTATTAAGGGGAGGAAATAGTCTGGCGGGCAAATCATTTAATGATATTAACCTGCAGGAAATAGAAGATAAGATCAGGGAGATAAAATATATTAAAAGAGCTGAAGTATACCAGACAGTTGGCGGCGAGCTTGTGGTGGACATACACCAGAGGAAACCTGTAGTGAGGATAATTGACAGATCGGGCCAGGGATTTTATATCGACAAAGAGGGTTACACTATTCCGTTATCTTCAAACTACAGCCCTTATGTGATGGTTGTCAATGGTGCGATCGGGGAGAGGTACAGAAGGGTATCGAATATTTATGACCTGGATCCGGAAAATAATCTTCTTGCAGATGTTTATGAACTGGTAAAGTTTATCCAGTCCGATAAATTCTGGGAAGCCCAGATAGTGCAGGTATATGTTAACGGGAAAGGTGAGTTTGAACTTATTCCCCGCGTCGGAGCTCATGTCATTGAATTCGGAAAAGCGGATGATATTGAGGAAAAATTTGAAAAATTATGGATCCTGTACAATGAAGGATTTTACAATAAGGGATGGAAC
>JBGPAO010000006.1:0-25886 GCA_041480755.1 Bacteroidia bacterium | reverse complement strand
ATGGAATTGCCGATATCCCTGAGGAGCAATTAAAGACTTACTCGGAAAATGTTCTGAAGAATGAGGAGGAAAGGAAAAAGATTATTGAAAGATTATATGAAGAAAAAGTCTTTGAGCATATTAAAGAGCATATAAAAGTGGATAAAAAGAAGATTTCGCGTGAAAAATTCAATAAACTGTTTGATAAATAATTAATAACTTTGCAATTTTAATAATAGAAACTATGAATTATAATGAAGAATTTCAAAGATATGCAAATCGGCATATTGGAATCAGCAGTATGACTCTTCATCGGTATACGTCTGTCATGGCGAATTATATATCACCAACCATTATTGAAGAGCGCCAGCTTAATATAGCAACAATGGATGTTTTCTCCAGGTTAATGATGGATCGGATTATTTTCCTTGGTGTACCGATTGATGATTATGTAGCGAACATCATCGAGGCACAGTTGCTCTTCCTTGATTCAACAGATCCTACTAAAGATATTTCCATGTACTTCAATACACCCGGAGGATCAGTTCATTCAGGACTTGGTATTTACGATACCATGCAGTATATTTCCTCTGAAATAGCTACAATCTGTACCGGAATGGCGGCTTCAATGGGTGCAATTTTACTTACCGCTGGTCAGAAAGGCAAACGATCAGCATTAAAACACTCGAGGATCATGATCCACCAGCCAATGGGGGGAGTTCAAGGTACAGCATCCGATATTGAAATTACTACCAGGGAAATACTTAAGCTGAAACATGAATTATACATGATCCTTGCAAATCATTCTGGTAATTCACTTGAGAGAATTGAAAAAGATGCCGACAGGGATCACTGGATGACTTCCTCTGAAGCCCTTGAATACGGAATGATTGATGAGGTGCTCGAGAAAACAAAACCAAGGAAATAATAATACAGAATATGGACAGATGCTCATTCTGCGGAAGGGAAAAAAGAGATACAAACCTTTTGATTGCAGGTATTTCGGGCCATATTTGTGACAGTTGTATAGAACAGGCAAACAGTATCCTTCAGGAAGAGATCAAGAAGAAAAATGAATTTGATGTAAAACAGATCGCACTTCTGAAGCCGGGTGAGATAAAAAAATTCCTGGATCAGTATGTTATTGGACAGGAAACTGCTAAGAAATATATATCTGTGGCCGTTTATAATCATTATAAAAGGCTGATGGATGCCGAAAGGCCGGGAAAGGATGATATTGAAATTGAAAAATCAAATGTCATACTTGTCGGCGAAACAGGCACAGGTAAAACTCTTCTGGCAAGAACCATTGCCAGGATGCTCCATGTTCCTTTTACAATTGTCGATGCAACTGTACTTACAGAAGCAGGGTATGTCGGAGAGGATATTGAAAGTATTCTCACACGATTGCTCCAGGTGGCCGATTATAATGTCGAAGCAGCTGAAAAAGGTATAGTTTTTATTGATGAAATTGACAAGATTGCCAGGAAAGGCGATAATCCGTCTATTACAAGGGATGTTTCCGGAGAAGGTGTCCAGCAGGGTCTGTTGAAACTTCTGGAGGGATCAATTGTTAATGTACCGCCCCAGGGGGGCAGAAAACACCCCGATCAGAAAATGATACCGGTTAATACCAAAAATATTCTGTTCATCTGTGGCGGTGCTTTTGACGGGATAGAAAAGAAAATAGGACAAAGGCTGAATACAAAAGTTGTGGGATATGCAGCCAGCAAGGAAAGTGAGCGGATAGACCGGAAAAATCTGCTTCAATATATCGCACCTCAGGATCTGAAGGCATTCGGAATGATCCCGGAAATAATTGGCAGACTGCCAATACTTACTTTTCTCGACCCCTTGGATTCAGTTGCTCTCAGAAGAATTCTAACGGAACCTAAAAATGCTATTATAAAGCAATATCAGAAGCTCTTTGAGATGGACGGAATTAAAATTTCATTTGAAGAAAGTGTTTTACAGTATATCGTCAATAAATCGATCGAATTTAAGCTTGGTGCCAGAGGATTACGTGCAATCTGTGAGGCAATTATGATTGACGCTATGTTTGAGCTGCCGTCTCAAAAGGTTGATGAGGTTAAGATCAACCTCAGGTATGCAAAGCAAAAAATTGAAAAGGCGGACATGAATCGCCTAAGGGCTGCGTGAATAGGAACAGAGGCTGGATAATTAGACCCATCAAGTTGATTCTGCGCTGACAAGGTATTTTGATAAATCTGAAATGAAAATTTCCGACTCCACCAGAACTTATATCAGCGTTTCTATGGCAATGATATTCTGGAGTCTGACATTCATATGGTTTAAGATTGCCAATGAAGTATTTCCGCCATTTTCCATCGTCCTTCTGAGATTAATAATTTCATGTATCATTCTATTTACAATGGCGTTTTTTATCAGGCAATTGCAGCGGATTGAACGTAATGATATCAAGTGGATTATTCTCCTGGCATTGTTTGAACCGTTCTTTTATTTTATAGGTGAAAGCCTGGGGCTGACAATGATAAGTTCTACTCTGGCGGCTGTTATCATTGGTACAATACCACTATTTGTTCCGGTTGGTGCGTATGTTTTTTTTCGTGAAAAATTATCACTGTTAAATATCGCCGGTCTTATATTGTCATTTGCGGGAATTTTAATAGTGGTACTAAACAGGAGTTTTACTTTAAATGCAAATCCCTCCGGGATCATGCTTTTATTCTTGGCAGTCTTTAGCGCTGTCGGATATACACTCATGGTTCGAAAGCTTGTAGGGCGGTATAATCCTTACAGCCTGGTGACATATCAGAATATTATTGGTGTTGTTCTATTTATACCTCTTGTGGCTGTTTTCGAGCATGAATCATTGATCCCGGTTGATATAACCGGACGGTCATTAGTATCGTTGTTCTGCCTGGCAATTTTCGGATCAACTCTGGCATTTATACTGTATAATTACAGCATTAAGAAACTCGGCGCTTCAAAAGCAAATATTTTTACAAACATTATTCCGGTACTAACAGCGGTTTTTTCATATTATATATTGAATGAAGAGATGACGTTCCGCAAAGTAACGGGGATTGCTGTTGTACTTGCGGGTTTATTGCTTTCGCAATTGAAAAAAATGAAATAATAAATCATTAAATTCGTTTCTGATTAAAACCGGTATTTGTCATAATTATCGGGTCCGATTTTTCATGAGATTAGTATCAATACTTTTGGGTATAAGCCTGGCCTCTCTCAATGCTAATGCGCAACTTGGAGGCAGAAATACCTATGAATTCCTGAATCTCACCAATTCGGCACGGATTGCTTCTTTGGGAGGGAAAGTAAATTCTGTCTGGGATAATGATCTGAACCTTACTTACTATAATCCTTCCCTGCTGAATGAAGGAATGCGGAATAATCTGGTTTTAAACTATGTGAATTGGTTCACAGATGTTAATTATGGATATGTTTCATATGCAAGCACGATTGACGGAATTGGTAATGTTGCAGGAGGTATCCATTATATTAATTATGGCAAATTCATTGCCGCAGATGAGTTTGGCAACCGCACCGGCACATTCACAGCTTCTGAAATGGCCCTGAACCTTATGTATTCCAGGTCAATTGACAGCATGTTTCATGTTGGTGTCAATCTGAAACCAATTTATTCGTCCATGGAGAATTATAATTCTTTCGGGATAGCTGCAGACGTTGGAGTGACATATACCAGCAAGGATAAGTTGTTTGCAGGTGCACTGGTCATCCGGAATTTTGGATTGCAAATCAAGCCTTACTACCCACAACACAGGGAAAAACTGCCATTTGAAGTTGAGGTTGGAGTTTCACAGAAACTAAAGCACGCACCATTCAGATTTTCAATTGTTGCACAAAATTTGCAAAAGCCGGATCTGACTTACAGAAAGACAGGAGATGACGGGTATCAGGAAATAGATGTAGTAACAGGTGAACCTGTCAGTAATCATAAAATAGAAGAATTTGCGGACAAAGTCATGCGGCATATGATTTTTGGTGTTGAATTCTCACCATTTAAAAGTTTCAGTCTAAGAGGAGGATACAATTATCAGCGGAGGAGTGAAATGAAAATTGAATCAAGAGTAGCAATGGTAGGTTTTTCATGGGGATTTGGCATTAAAATATCAAAATTTAATCTTTCATACGGCCGGGCTTCTTACCATCTTGCAGGGGCATCCAACCATTTTTCCCTGAGTACTGATTTTTCAACTTTTTACCGGAAGAATTAGATTTTCTAATTTTGTGAATCAATAACAAAATGAATAATTATGGCTAAGGTAAAAATTCCGGATAGAATAATTATTGCTATAGATGGCCATTCTTCTGGCGGCAAAAGTACTTTTGCAAAGGCTATCGCCAAAGAACTGGGAATTACATACATTGACAGCGGAGCCATGTACCGCGCCGTCACATTATTCTGCCTGGCAAAGGGTCTGATTAAAGGCGGAAACATTGATGTTCATGAACTGGAAAACAATCTGAATGACATTAAAATTGATTTCATGTTTAATGATGTTTTGATGAAATCTGATACCTTTCTTAACGGCAAAAATGTTGAAGAGAAGATCCGTGATATTGAAGTTTCAAAACATGTAAGCCCGGTGAGTAAAATTGGAAGTGTAAGAGAAAAGATGGTGACTCTCCAGAGAGAGATGGCTAAAAACAGAAGTGTTGTTATGGATGGGAGAGATATTGGCTCGGTGGTCTTTCCGGATGCTGAGATCAAGATTTTTTTAACTGCCAGCGAAGAAATCAGGGCAAAGAGGAGATATGATGAATTGAAGCAAAAGGGTATGGAGATAACATTCCGGGAGGTGGAAGAGAACATCGCGGACAGGGATCATCAGGATTCCAGCCGCGAAATTAGTCCTCTTGTTCAGCCTGTGGATGCACAAGTTCTGGATAACAGTTATATGAGCATTGAAAATCAGATGGACTGGTTCAGGGGGTTATTAATAGATAAGTTCGGTATACTTCTGACTGATGAGAACAATTGTTGAAATTGACAGGGAATCAGGTTTTTGTTCAGGAGTAAAGCATGCAGTACAGCTTGCCGAGGAAGAATTAAAGATTTCAGGACAACTTTTCTGTCTGGGAGAAATTGTGCACAATCGTCCTGAGCTGGAACGCTTAAAAGCATTGGGTTTAAAAATAATCGGTTGGGATGAATTCAGACAGCTGCATAATGTTAAAGTCTTAATAAGGGCGCATGGTGAACCTCCCGAAATATATGAAACGGCAAAGGAAAATCAAATCGAAATAATAGACGCAACCTGCCCTATTGTTGCCAAACTTCAGGCAAAGATCAGGGCAGATTATCAGGAGAATTCAAGAACCGGAGGGACCCTGGTCATTTATGGCAAGCAGGATCATCCTGAAGTCAGAGCTCTGGTGGGACAGACTAACGGAAAAGCAAAAGTGATCAGCAATACATCAGAACTGGATGATATCAGTCTTAATAAACCAATCCATCTTTTTTCCCAGACCACAATGAACCAAAAAGGTTATGATGATCTGATCGAAGAAATATCTAAAAAGGTCCGCAGTTCAGGTAATGATCCGAAACGCCTTATAAAAGTAAATAAAAGCATTTGCGGACATGTCTCACACAGGCAGGCCGGGCTTGAAGCATTTGCCAGGATTCATGAAATTATCCTTTTCATAAGCAGTAAGGAAAGCTCAAACGGGCAGACGTTATTTTCCTACTGCAAATCAATCAATCCAGCATCATATTTCATTACTGATATTAAAGATCTGGAAAATGTCCATTTTGATAAATCCTCATCAATAGGTATATGTGGTGCCACCTCAACTCCCCAGTGGCTCCTTAAAAAAATCAAATCTTTGGTGAATGAGCGGATGGGTATTGCTGAATAAGGATAATTTTATATTAAAATAATTCATAATTTTAATCTGTTTCCAGGCAACTGCAAAAATTCAATATGGTAAAAATCAAAAAAATAGGAGTATTTACCTCTGGAGGAGATTCCCCGGGTATGAATGCAGCGATAAGGGCTGTGACAAGAACTGCTATTTATAACGGACTCACTGTGATAGGCATCCGGCATGGATACGAAGGTTTGATAAACGGGTATTTTAAAGAACTTAAAGCTTACAGCGTCAGTGATATTATTCAAAGAGGAGGGACAATCCTTAAAACAGCAAGGAGCAAGGAATTCATGACTTATGAAGGGCGTAAGAAGGCTTATGATAACCTCAAAGCTGAAGGAATTGATGCCCTGGTAGCCATTGGTGGTGACGGAACCTTCACCGGAGCCAGACAATTTTCCGAAGAATTTGATGTTGCAATCGTTGGAATTCCGGGCACAATTGATAATGATATTTATGGTACTGATTATACCATTGGTTATGATACAGCTATAAATACCGTGGTTGAAGCTATTGATAAGATCAGAGATACGGCAAGCTCTCATAACAGGATGTTCCTGGTTGAGGTTATGGGCCGTGATGCAGGCTTTATTGCAATCCGTGCAGGTATAGCATGCGGTGCTGAGGCAATTTTGATTCCCGAAATAAAAGGTGAAGTTGAGAAACTTAAAGATTTTCTTGAAAAAGGATTTAAACGAAAAAAATCCAGTAATATCATCGTTGTCTCTGAAGGTGAAGAGTCGGGTGGTGCATTTGAGATTGCTAAAAAACTCAAGAATGATTTTGCAGATTATGATATGAGGGTTACAGTCCTGGGTCATATTCAGAGGGGCGGGACACCATCTGCCTATGACAGGGTCACTGCAAGCCTTTTCGGATATGCTGCGGTACAGGCACTTCTGGATGACCAGAAAAGCCTTATGGTTGGAATGCTTAATGGAAAAATATCTCACTGCACTTTTAATAAGGCAGTGAAATTGCACAAGCAGGTTGATATGGAAAGAATGCAAATTGCCGAAATCCTTTCGGTCTGAAAATGTTATTCAATATTTCATTAAATTGCCAGGTAATCACCTATTTGCCTGATTAATGGCGATTCAGAATATTTATGCTGATATAATACTCCCTGTTCCTGCAGAAGGGATTTTTACTTATAGAATCCCAGGCAGTATCAGGGATAATATTGTTCCCGGCATGAGGGTGATTGTGCCTTTCGGATCACGGAAATTCTATACGGGTATTGTTAGAAAAGTGCATCATACTCCTCCTGATGGATTTAAGATAAGGGATATTGAATCAGTCCTGGATCCTTTGCCGATTGTGAACTCCTTCCAGATGGAATTCTGGGAATGGATTTCAGATTATTACCTGTGCCAACAGGGAGAAGTGATGAAAGCAGCATTGCCTTCAGGATTAAAACCTGAAAGCATGACAAGATTGTTCCTTATCAGAATGCCGGATAAAGATGTATCGCTGTCTGCAGAAGAAAACAGAATACTTGAATCGTTACATTCAGGCATGAAAATTAAGCATCCGGGAAAATGGGTGAATCTTTTAATCCAGAAAGGTCTCGTATCATATGAGGAGACAATTACCGAAAAATACCGGCCTAAGACAGAGAGATATATATGCCTGAACCAGGAATTCAAAGATGGGAAAAAACTGGAAGACCTGCTGAATTCATTAAAAAGGGCCCCCAAACAGCTTGACTTTCTGCAGACATTTATCCGGGAGCTGGGACTGGCCGGAGATAAGCCTGAATGTACAGGAAAAAAGACCGTGCAAACCTTCCCCGGATTCAGTGAAGGAATTTTGCGGACGCTGGCCGATAAAAATATTCTGATAACAACTAAAAAAGAGATTTCAAGACTTGAATCAGGTGATACCGGATCATCAAAACCCAGGGAATTAACTCCTGTGCAGCAGGAAGCACTTGACAGTATAAATCATGCATTTAGTGAAAACAAAGTTGTTTTATTAAATGGAGTTACTTCCAGCGGGAAGACCGAGATATATTTCCATCTTATCCGGGACCAGATAAAAAATGGGAAACAGGTGCTTTACCTGTTGCCTGAAATTGTTCTCACTGCTCAGATTGTAAAGAGATTAAGATCAGTTTTTGGTAACCAGGCAGGTATATATCATTCAAGATACAGTGATGCAGAAAGAGTTGAGACATGGTATAATTTGGTTTTAAAACCTGAAGGCCACTCCATAAGGATTATTCTTGGAGCCCGGTCTGCCATTTATCTTCCTTTCACCAATCTGGGGTTGATAATTATTGATGAAGAGCATGAAAACAGTTATAAACAGGCAGAACCAGCTCCAAGGTATCATGCAAGAGATGCAGCAATAATGTTGGCCTCAATTCATAAAGCCAATGTTGTATTAGGCACAGCAACTCCTTCATTTGAAAGTTATTATAATGCACTTTCAGGTAAGTACACTCTTGTGGAATTAAAAGAAAGATACAGCAAGATTGAACTTCCGGAAATCAAGGTAGTTAATTTAAGGGAGCAATACAGGAAAAGACTGATGAAATCCCATTTCTCAGATCAACTATTAGGGGAATTAAACAGTACACTTGAAAATAAACAGCAGGCAATTCTGTTCCAGAACCGCAGGGGATTCAGTCCTTATCTTGAATGCCAGTCATGCGGATGGATTCCTCATTGCAGGAGGTGTGATGTTAGCCTGGTCTATCATAAACAGAAAAATCAACTGGTTTGTCATTATTGCGGATACTCTATAAAGACGCCTGATAAGTGTATACAATGTAATGAACCGGACCTGAGAACAAGAGGTTTTGGAACTGAAAAAATAGTAGAGGAACTGAACCTGTTTTTCCCCAAAGCCAGTGTAATACGGTTTGATCTGGACACAGCACACTCAAAAAAACAATATGAAAAAATAATTCTTGATTTTGAGGATAGAAAAACTGATATCCTTGTTGGCACCCAGATAATAACCAAAGGACTGGATTTTGATAATGTCGGTATGGTAGGTATCCTGAATGCAGACAACCTCTTAAATTATCCTGACTTCAGGGCTTATGAGCATAGCTACCAGCTGTTATCCCAGGTCGCAGGACGTGCAGGAAGAAAGTACAGGAGGGGAATTGTTATTATCCAGACATCAGATCCGGAAAATGTGGTTATCAGGAACGTGATTAAGCAGGATTTCAGATCTTTCTATGAATCACAGATCACAGAGAGACAGATATTTAATTACCCGCCTTTTAACCGGCTTATAATAATATCCATGAGACACAGGGACTTTAATGCTTTAAGCGATATGGCCGGAATAGTTGCACAGGAACTGGTTAAGATCCAGGGAATGCATATACTTGGCCCGCAGCAGCCTCCGATCGGCAAAGTTAAAAACTGGCATATTCAGAATATACTGGTAAAGTTGCCGCGAACAGGGCATCTTAATATATGGAAACAAAGGATTAAGACAATAATAAACCATTATAACCTTTACAATAAATTTAAAGGAGTTCAGTATTTTCTCGATGTTGATCCTTACTGATCATTTAAGAGAATTGTCCGAAAAGTTTTAAATTTAAAGATTCATAAATATAAAACAATTGAAAACTCAGGAAATTAAAAATGCTTTCAAGAGGTTTGAGAATCTGAAAATTCTTGTGGTTGGTGATGTCATGATAGATTCCTATATATGGGGAACAGTCGAGCGAATATCTCCGGAAGCCCCTGTACCTGTTGTGACCATTCATAACCAGGAACGCCGGCTGGGCGGTGCGGCAAATGTTGCATTGAATATTAAGGCCATGGGTGCAACCCCGATCCTTTGCGGTGTCATCGGTGATGACGACAGAAAGGAAGATTTTATAGATCTCTTAACCGAAGAGAACCTGTCAGATATAGGTATTTTAATCGATCCGGAACGTATGACTACCGTTAAAACCAGGATAATAAGTAACAGGCAGCATCTTCTAAGGGTTGATGAAGAAATTGATGATATACTATCCGCTGAAACTGAGAACAGTTTTAATCAGCAGATATCAGACCTGCTGAAGACAGGAAATATAGACGCGGTAATTTTTCAGGATTATGATAAGGGCACACTGACACCGACCCTGATCAAAAGTGTTATCAAAAAAGCACGAAAGTTTGGTATACCTGTTCTTGCCGATCCAAAACAAAGGAATTTTCTCGAATATAAAAAAGTAAGCTTGTTTAAGCCTAACTTCAGGGAGTTTCAGCGTGGATTGAATATCAAATGTGCAAAAAGTGATTATGGAAGGATCCATGAATTCGTAAAAACCGATTTACACGAACAGCAAGGCATAAGCATTGTAATGATCACTTTGTCAGAACTTGGTGTTTTCATAAGCACCAAAGACTGCTACTTTCATATTCCGTCGGAGATAAGGGATGTTGCAGATGTTTCAGGTGCAGGTGATACAGTTATCAGTATTGCTACCTTATGTCTGGCGACAGGATTATCACCTGAAAATATAGCTTCAATATCAAATTTAGCAGGAGGACTTGTCTGTGAAAAGGTGGGAGTGGTACCTGTCGATCGTGCAGAATTACTGGATGAATGTATACGCGTAATCGGAAAGTAATTTATTGTATATTTGCCCGGGATTACGGGGTGTAGCGCTGATCTGCATCAGTGTAAACTCCGCCTGGTTAGTGCAGATAGACACTTGGCAGATAAGTGAAAATTTCGGGGTGTAGCGCAGCCTGGTTAGCGTGCGTCGTTCGGGACGACGAGGTCGGTGGTTCGAATCCACTCACCCCGACAATATCACAATCCAAACCTGTACGACAACTTAATCAGGAAAATATCGTGCGGGTGAATATCGAACATATCTTTCATATCCCGATCTATATCAAATTCTCCGTAGGGATTATACCGGTTTCGTCCCTGAGACCAGACAACATACAGAGTTGATCCCGGAACGTACTCCCAACGTATTACAAAATTAGACTTGAATTCCTTTACATTGAAATCAGGATTATCAATAGTGTAGCTTAAATCAGGTCCGTCATTTACCTGGTAAACCTCATTTATAGCATCCCATGCGATCTCATCATCAAATGTGGTGAACCGATCGGTATACTCCTCAGCATGTGGATTTGTGATCTTCTTAAATTCATTAAACTTTCCGGCTGATATAAACGGCTGTCCCCAGTACTGGAAAGTAAGATTTGGTCCGATATTAAAATTTATCCGCAATGACATTTGCAGTGTTTTCTGTCTGATGGAAGCAAAAATATACTGGTCGCCTGACTCACCAGGCTCAGTTTGGATATATTGAAGATCCCTGTTGTTAAGGTTCAGGTTAGGATTCAATGAAAAATCAAGTGCATCAATAGGCCTGTATGTAAGGGATATTCCATATGACTGGGACCTGCTGCTTTTCTCCATACCCCAGCCCTGGTTAGTATTTACCCCATAATTTAATTTCTTTCGTTGATCTGACTGGATTTGCAACCAGGTATTAAAAGTCCCGGGGGTATAAATCGAAGAACCTCCGCGCAGCATTGAGTTAGACAGACCTCTTAACTGTGGATTGATCCCGGTACTTAAAAACCAGTAATTCTTGAACTGGGTGTTGATATTTATATTTCCTCCTTTAGAGTAAAGTTTCCCTCCGAAATCAAAGAATGTCCACTGGTTGAAATTAATTCTCAGTTCCCTGAAGATGCTGAATGGTTCCCAGATATTATATCCGACCCAAAATACCTGCATGATTTCATCTGTTTGAGGCATAAAACCTAAATCATTAAGTTCCAGCCCTGGAGATTTCCAGTAAACAAATCCGGCATATCTCAGGTGTCCGTTTGCGAACTTTCCAATGCCTACTGTGCCGCCATAGCCTGAGAGAGAAGTGCGGCCGGAATCAAGTTCTGTATAATTATTATCAGGCCGTTGGAAATATCTTGCAGATGACTCCTGGGTACGGATAAGAGATTCCCGGGAACCTCTAACATTACTGAAATAGGTTTTTGCCATTAAACTATACGTCCTGTCCTTCCAGCTATGACTGAAATCCAATCCGCCCGAATATGCTGAGGTATGCAGAAAGTCGAGGGTCTGATCTTCAATATTTCTGTTTGTTGCAGTAAATATTCCGCCTAATATCGTATTTCCTTTATTAAAGTCTTTCTGTACTCTTGCAATCGCATAATTGGTCAGAGGTTCAGCCGTCTCAAAACGCCTTTCCCCTTCATTATCTATTTCAGCTTTCTCCCTTGCCGTCACGCTTTCAAGGATTCCGTAGGACAATCCGTTTTTTGTCTTCCCGGTGAGTTTGGCAGCTCCAAGGATTGATGTACTTGTGGGCACATCAACATATTCACCCGGACCAGGTTCAGGATAATATTGCGGATTACGGCCAATACGCCGTGAATAAAAAAGATTTTCCAGGGCAAGGTCATCACCGTCAAAAAAATTCAACGGTGAATTAAATATATTCTTGCCTTCAATAAAAAAGGGCCTCTTTTCCTCAAAAAAGATCTCATAGGCAGACAGGTTGACCTGGGAAGGGTCTGCTTCAACCTGTCCAAAATCAGGATTCAGGGTAAAATCAATTATCATGTTATTTGTTATCCCTATTTTCCCGTCAACTCCCGCACTAAAATTATTGAGCTTGCCTGTTGCAAATGGATTATTGCCGTCTTTTTTAAACCGTTCTGTACTTGCAACAACATAAGGAGCTATTTCAACCTGCCTTTTTGGAGTTATACCTGAAATGCCGTGCAGTTCACCGAACTGATGCACCCAGCCGGAAGCATCACGGGGTATGGGCTGCCACAGTGATAATTCCTGTTTTCGGAATAAAAGTCGTGCAACCTGTAAACCCCAGACCTGGTCAACTTCTTTATCGAAACGCAACTGGCTCAGAGGGATTTTCATTTCTGCATTCCAGCCTTCCCCGTCAATTGATGTTTTCACAAACCAGATAGGATCCCATGTATAATCTTCGTTCTCCCCGTCATTCGAAAAAATACCATCTGTTTTGACTCCTGATGCACTTACCATAAAAGTAAATGCCGTACGCTGGTCAAAGTAACTATCGAGCTGGATTGCTACTATATCTCCGTCGGAATTGTCTTTTCGGGTTATACGGTTATCGATGCTGTCCGGATTGGTATCATATGCCTTGAAAGCAATATAAATATTATCATCATCATACATGATTTTAAAACCTGTTGCCTGAGAAGGATCCTTCCCTTCATAGGGTTGATGCTGAACAAAACCTTTTTCCCATTCAAGTTTCTGCCATGCAGGATCATCTGATTTCCCGTCAATAACCGGAACATCAGACTCAAGTCTGTGGGTAAAACATACTTTCTTTTCATTTAAAAATGAATTGCCTGATGCTTTAAGAGATAAACATATAAGAAACAGTAAGATCACACGAGGGATCACAGAATCAGGCATAAAATATAGTAATAGCTTAATTCGCATTTTTCGTCTATGCTAAATAAGAACAGCCGATAAAAGGTAACTCTTAATAGAATAAAAATTCCAATTTGCATGCCAATTGGAATAATATTCTTTAAATCAGGAGATTAGTTAATATAAGAATGACATGAAAGCGAGAATGCTGTTTAAAAATGATACAATAATTGTACAGTATCGAACAATCATTGATTCCTGCCCGCCATCATCTAATCATCATTATCCGGCTTATCATCAAAACTTGCCGGATGATTTAGGGCATTGTAGTAGATTTTTACCCGTGCGAACTTTTTAATATAATCAATCCTTCCAATTGCAGCTTTTTCAATTTTATAACCTGACAGTATTGTAAGATCCTCAAGCAGTTTATTGTAATTTTCAGGACGAGTCAATTCAATATTTTGTATAACAATAGTTTTAGAGATTAACTTCTTTTTAAACAGAAAGTATTCCAGGGTAAAGGTCAATAAGAAAATAGCTGCATCACAAAACAACAGTTCAATATAGCTAATCTTTTCACCCAGAGAATTTCCGACTGAGATGCCAATAATTATAAAGAAATATGTCATTTCTTTAACCGGGATTGGATTTGTCCGGTACCTGAGAACGGCAAAAATTGCGAACAATCCAACGGCAAATCCGGTTGATAAACCAACCGATTTAAGCAGACTACAGATGATAAATACTATCGAGCCTATAAGAAAGAAACTGAATAAATATTCAGGTTTTTTTTGTTTCGGATAGTATAATAGCCTGGCTATCAGAAATATACAGGCAAGATTAACAAAAAATCTAAAGGTTAATCTCCAGAAGCTTTCTGCATGAAACAGGTCAAGGCCTAAAAAACTAGGTTGAACAGTTTGTAAGATTATCATAATTTTTGGATATAAATTACTGGCTTTATTGATTCAATGAAAGTTAAATAATTTTTTCTGATTATTATCAGAACAATGTCTTACAAATTATCAATCGCATTTCTTAACTGATCAATGGCTTTGTTAAGCAATGCTCTTGGACATCCTATATTCATACGTTGAAATCCCTCTCCACCGATGCCAAAGGAAGGACCGTCATTACAGCCAATACCTGCCTTATTTATCATAAAGTCTTTCAATGTTGTATCATCGAGATTTAATCCACGCATATCCAACCAGGCCAGATATGTGGCATCAGGCCACACAAGTTTTACCTCAGGAATAAACTTTTTAAGATAAGAATCCAGGAATTTGTAGTTGCCGGAAAGATATTGGTTCAGCTGATCCAGCCAGTCATCCCCATTTTTGTAAGCAGCTTCAAGCGCAATATTTCCAAAAATATTACCTACCCATAGATGAGAGGTCTCAACTTCCCGGGCAAATATTTTCCTTCTGGCATTATTTGAAATAACCACGGCGGATGTTGACAGTCCTGCAACATTAAATGTCTTGCTTGGCGCGATACATGAAATTGTAATTTCTGAGAATGCGCTGGATATTGCCGCGAGCGGAATATGCTTTTGCCCGGGCATAATAATATCAGAATGTATTTCATCAGAAACAATCAGAATATTTTTTGCCAGACAAATATTGGCAAGCTCTGAAAGTTCTTCCGGAGTCCAGATCCTTCCGACAGGATTATGTGGATGAGAGATCAGTATTAATTTCACCCGTTCATCCAGCTGTTCCTTAAGATTATCGAGATCCATAAAGTACTTTCCCTTAATTAATTTTAAGGGATTATTCAGTATTATCCTCTGGTTTCCTGTAATGACTGAAGAAAAGGGATGATAAACGGGAGGCTGGATAATTATTTTGTCGCCCGGTGATGTAAATGCCCTTATAGCAAAATGCAGGGCAGGAACAACTCCGGGTGAGAAAATGATCCAATCGGTTTCTATGTTCCAGTTTTGCCGTCTCTTATACCAGTCTTTGATTGCCTGGTAAAATCCAGGTGACCGTTTTGTATATCCAAGGATCTCATGTTCTGTCCTTTTCCGGACAGCTTTCATTATAAAGTCAGGAGTCCTGAAATCCATATCGGCAACCCACATTGGAATAATATCATCTGTACCAAAAACCTCATGCTTGAAATCATGCTTAATGGAATTTGTTCCGGATCTGTCAATTATTTCGTCGAAATTATAATCAGTCATAAACAATGAATGGTATTATGCAAAAAAATTTTCATGTCCCGGGTAATGATATCGCTGCCTTGCCACATCTTCAGAAAATATGTAATATTCAATTACTGCTTTGGAACAGAGACTATTTTCATGATTAAATAATTCGACATTTACCGTTGCGATCCGTCCGTCAGCTTTGATCAGTTTTCCCTTTAATAAAATTGGTCCCCTGTTAACAAATACCGGTTTCAGATACTCGACTTTAAGAGAGGAGGTTACTCCCGCAGTTTTTGCCTTGACATATACTGTCCAGCTTGCCATCTCATCCATAAGGGTAGCCTGGATGCCTCCATGAAGTACATTAACATATCCCGCCAAATGCGATGAGGGATTCCATCTGCAGGTAATAAATTCCCCCTCCTCAGTAAATTTCATTTTAAGTCCTATTGGATTATCCGGGCAGCATCCAAAGCAATCGAAACCCTGGAGACCTTTAAAGGGATTACGGATATTTTTCATATGATGGAATGATAATAATGGTAAACATAATAAATTTTGTATGATCTTTGTGTAATTCAATTACTCTCAGTGGATAACCATCGACCAAAGAAAAGCCTTGGACAGCATTTTCTTCGTGATGAGAATATTGCCCGTAAAATTGTCAATTCTCTTAAAGCGGATGGAACAGATTATATTATTGAAATTGGTCCGGGTAATGGAGTGCTTACAAAATATATTTTTGAAAGGAAGGGATATTCTGTTATTGCAGTTGAAATTGACCGTGATAAGGTCGAATTTCTAAGGAATGAATTCCGGGGGAAAGAGGATCAGATAATTCACTGTGATTTCCTTAAATATGACCTTTCAGGATTTAGCCGTCCTGTTGCAATAATCGGGAATTTCCCTTATAATATATCTTCACAAATTTTTTTCAGGATCCTTGAAAACAGAAAAATTATCAGTGAGGTTGTCTGTATGATCCAGAAAGAAGTAGCCGAAAGATTATCGGCAGGACCAGGAACAAAAACTTATGGGATTTTATCAGTCCTTTTACAGGCATACTATAAGATAGAATATCTTTTTAAGGTATCTCCGGAAGTATTTTTCCCGCGACCCAATGTGTATTCTGCAGTCATAAGGCTTACCCGGAATGACGTTGCAAGACTTGATTGCGATGAAAAGCTTTTTTTTAATATTGTCAAGGCCAGTTTCAACCACCGTCGAAAAACAATAAAAAATTCAATTAAGAAAATAACTGAGAAAAGCCTGCCTCCATCTGATCTAATCTTAAAAAGGCCAGAACAACTTGATGTTGAGAAGTTTGTGGAGTTGACAAAGATAATTCAGAATGTGATCTGAATATTAGAAAGTGGTATTAATAGCCTCTACGGGATCCATGCGTGAAGCTGACCATGCCGGTGCAAAACCTGAAATAATGCCAATAACAGCAGATATGGTTAATCCGAGAATAATGTTTCCCAGTGTAAGGGTAATCTTGAAATTTCCGAGTAATTCATAACCGGTAACAGCGGATGTTCCTCCGAATACCAGTAAAAGCCCAATTATTCCACCGGTTAATGCCAGGATTATCGCTTCAAACAGGAACTGGAACATAATGAAAAAATTTTTTGCACCAAGGGCTTTCTGGATTCCAATCTGGTTGGTCCTTTCCTTTACAGAAACAAACATAATGTTTGCAATTCCAAATCCTCCAACAAGGATTGAAAAAATACCGATAAAACCTCCTGCGATGTTAATAATTCTGAATACCTGATCCAGTCCTTTTGATATCATGCTCGTCTGATTCAATGCAAAATTGTCTTTGGCCTTTGGTTTGAGTCTGCGTGCTGACCTGATGATCTGTGTAATTTCATTCACCAGTTCCTCATTTGAAACATTTGGTTTTGCCATTACCCAGATCATTGGACCTGCATTTTCACTCTTGATATCAATAAAAGTCCTTAGAAAATAAACCGGCATGACTATTATTTCATCTGTGGACCCGCCACCGAAAACACTTGTTCCTTCTTTTTTAAAAACACCAATCACAGTGACTTTGATACCATCGAGTTTAATTTCCTCTCCGATAGGACTTTTCCCCTGAAACAATTTTTCAGCGATTATACTGCCAATTACCGCCATATTCTTGCCGGTGTGAAACTCAAAGGGCGTTAAAAATCTACCTTCAGAGATTTCGAAATCACGTATTTCCTCAAATTCCTCAGTTGTGCCCCATATGTTACTGCGATCGATAGAATTGTTTTTATATTCAACTGACCTGTTTGCGAAGGCAAAAAAACATGCAGTTTGAGCACTCATAGAACGCTCTTTTATCATCTGGTATTCCTGATATTTTGCCACCGGTCTGTTCCAGTACTGCCACCATTCATATTCCTGGCCTTCTTCAGGAGCCCATGGCCATTTTTCAACATAGATGATATTATCCCCAAATGAAGAAAGGCTCTCCCTTATATTCATCTCAAGTGAATCAATCACGGTAAAGACTGTAATTATTGCAAAGATCCCGATAGTGATACCGAGAAGTGAAAGAATAGTTCTGAGCCTGTTAACAATAACAGAGGATAATGCAAAAATGAAGCTTTCAAATATTAGTTTAATACTCTTCATGATCCGTTAAGATATTGAATCAGCGCCGCATTTGTTTTGCATGTAAAAGTAACTAATTTTACGAACATTTATAATAACTTTAACTTCAATTAAATGTAACCGTAAATGACTGATTTAAGAAGAATTAGAACTGCCCTTGTGTCTGTATATGACAAAACAGGACTTGAACCTGTTATCAGGACACTTGATAAATTATCTGTCATGCTGATATCGACCGGGGGCACAAAAAATTATATTTCATCATTGAAAATCCCTGTTGAATCGGTCGAAGAAATTACCAGTTATCCGTCTATCCTGGGAGGAAGGGTAAAAACCCTTCATCCCAAAATTTTCGGCGGCATTCTTTACAGAAGGGAGAATAATGAAGATCTTAAAGAAACAGGTAAGTACGAAATACCAGGAATTGATCTGGTCATTGTCGATCTGTATCCATTTGAAGCCACTGTGAAATCAGGTGCAGGCGAAAAAGATATTATTGAAAAAATAGATATCGGGGGAATATCCCTGATAAGGGCAGCTGCCAAGAATTGGGAGGATGTCTTAATAATTTCGGCAAGAGAACAATATGCTGAACTTCAGAAATTACTGGAAGAAAAAGGTGGTGAAACCTCACTGGAAGACAGGAAAAATTTTGCTGTTTTTGCCTTCGGTATAACGGCTCATTATGATACGGCCATCTATAATTATTATTCAAACGGGAATCCTAAATCTTTCAGGCAAAGTATATTAAATGGGCAGGAATTAAGGTATGGTGAAAATCCCCACCAAAAAGGGTATTTCTATGGGAATTTTGACGAAATGTTTGACAAAATCGCCGGGAGAGAGATCTCATATAATAACCTGCTGGACATTGATTCAGCCGTTAACCTTATGCGTGAATTTAAAGATCCTTCATTTGGTATTCTCAAACATAATAATGCATGTGGATTTGCGACACGGGATGTGTTATTGGAAGCCTGGAAAGATGCTCTGGCCGGTGATCCGGTATCAGCTTTCGGGGGTATACTGATCTCAAATCGTGAAATAGATACAAAATGTGCAGAAGAAATAAATAAGATCTTTTTTGAAGTCATAATCGCACCTTCATACCAGGAGAAAGCCTGTGAGATTCTGATGCAAAAGAAAAACCGTATTATCCTCAGGATAAAAGATTTTCAGATCACGGGGAACCATGTCAGGACAGTATTGAATGGAGTACTGGTCCAGCAGCGCGACTTGCACACTGAAACAGAGTCTGATCTTAAAACCATGACTCTCAGGGAGCCAACTGATTCAGAAAAAAGAGATATGCTATTTGCGAATAAAATTGTCAAGCATTCCAAATCAAATTCCATAGTCCTGGCAAAGAATGGACAATTAGTTGGCAGTGGTGTAGGTCAGACATCACGTGTTGATGCATTGAAGCAGGCAATTGAAAAAGCGAAAAATTTTAATCTTGAACTGAATGGTGCTGTAATGGCTTCTGATGCATTTTTTCCTTTCAGTGATTGTGTTGAAATAGCACATAAAGCAGGGATCACAGCAGCAATTCAACCTGGGGGATCAATAAGGGATAAAGATTCTATAGATTACTGTAATTCCAGCAATATAGCAATGGTCTTTACAGGGATAAGGCATTTCAAGCACTGATACAATCATGTTTATTGAAAAAAACAATTAATTTTGGTAATCTGAAACTGATTAACAACTGGATTATATGGGACTGTTTTCATTCCTGACACAGGAAATAGCTATTGATCTGGGTACAGCAAATACAATCATCATCCATAATGATAAGGTTGTTGTAAATGAGCCATCCATTGTAGCAATTGAAAATTCTACGGGGAAATTAATTGCAATTGGTGAAAAAGCACGGCAAATGCATGGGAAGACCCACGAGAATATAAAGACCATAAGACCTCTGAGAGATGGGGTTATTGCTGATTTCAATGCAGCTGAACTGATGATACGGGGTATGATTAAAATGATCAATAAAAAACCAAAGCTTTTTACTCCGTCATTACGCATGGTGGTGAGTATTCCTTCGGGAAGCACTGAGGTAGAGGTAAGGGCTGTCAGAGATTCATCAGAACATGCTGGTGGCAGGGATGTATATATGATTTATGAACCTATGGCCGCTGCAATTGGAATTGGAATTGATGTTGAGGCTCCTGAGGGGAATATGGTGGTTGATATAGGCGGGGGGACTACAGAAATTGCAGTAATTTCACTCGGGGGAATTGTTTGCAACGAATCTATAAGGATTGCAGGAGATGGATTCACATCCGATATCCAAACCTATATGAGACACCAGCACAATATCAAAATCGGAGAAAGAACTGCAGAGGATATAAAGATAAATGTGGGATCATCTCTCCCGGACCTTGAGAATCCGCCTGCTGATTATATTGTCAGAGGCCCGAATCTTATGACTGCCATGCCTATTGAAGTACCTGTTTCGTACCAGGAAATTGCCCACTGCCTGGATAAATCCATATCCAAGATCGAGACAGCTATACTGGCAGTTCTTGAACAAACACCTCCTGAATTATATGCCGATATTGTCAAAAACGGGATATGGCTTGCAGGAGGAGGAACATTGTTGAGAGGAATAGACAAAAGATTTACTGATAAGATCAATATTACTTTTCATAAAGCTGAAGATCCAATGCAGGCTGTTGCAAGAGGAAGCGGTATCGCATTGAAAAATGTTGATAAGTTTCCCTTTCTGATGAGGTAAGCTGAATCTGTTTTTTCCCATATCTGCTGATGAGAACCCTGTTACAATTTATAATAAGGAATCACTTCTTTTTTCTTTTCCTCCTGATGGAAATATTATCATTTACCCTGATTTTCAGATATAACAGTTATCAAAGGGCAGGCGTTCTGAATTTTGCAAGCGCTGTGCAGGGTTTTACATATTCAAAAGTTTCCAGGTTCAAGGAATATCTCAACCTTAATAAGATCAATCAGGAACTTGTTAATGAAAACATTCTTTTACATAACCAGTTAGATCATTACAGACAGATACTCAGGAATACACCTGATATGGGAGAAACTTCCCTCCCTGGACGGAAATACACGTATATTCCGGCACAGGTAATTTCCAATTCGGTAAACAAGCAATATAATTTCCTGACTCTGGACAGGGGCCGGAATCATGGAATAAAACCTGAAATGGCTGTCATCTCTCCCCAGGGGATAGTTGGAGTTATATATGCAGTTTCTGCAAATTATTCAACAGTAATTTCTTTGCTTAACCGGGATTTCATGGTAAGTGTAAAGATTAAGAAGAATAACTATTTTGGACCTCTGACATGGGAAGGAATTAATCCCAATACTGCATCTCTTAACGAAATACCTTACCACGTAAATGTGGAGACAGGTGACACTATTGTTACATCAGGTTATTCAACTATTTTCCCCGAAGGGTTACTGGTTGGTATAGTATCAGATTTTGAAATGGAAGAAAGCAATTTTTTCCGGATCAATGTAAAACTTTCAGAAGACTTCAGACACCTTACTCATGTGTACATTATCAACAACCTGCTTAGCCAGGAACAGATAAACCTCGAAGAACAATTTTCTGATGATTAAATCATTAGGGAAATATATTATCCGTTTTTTAATACTGGTACTTCTTCAGGTCCTGGTCTTTAATAATATACAGGTCAGCGGATTCATTAATCCCTATTACTATATTCTGTTTATTCTTCTGCTTCCATTTGATACTCCCAGGTGGTCGTTGCCAATAATTGGATTTTTACTTGGACTGTCAGTGGATCTGTTTACTCAAACTCCCGGAATTCATGCATCCGCAACCGTAATGATGGCTTTTGCAAGGCCCTATGTACTGGGATTTATATCTCCCAGGGAAGGATATGAACCGGGTTCTTACCCCACTTTATTTAATTATGGCCTTGAGTGGTTTCTGAAATATTCTGTCATCCTGATCTGCATACACCATTTTTTCCTTTTTTATGTTGAAATATTCCGTATAAGTGATTTTTTAGCTACATTTTTAAGGGCTCTTTTAAGCTCAGTTTTTTCAATTATTTTTATTGTGCTGAGCCAGTATTTTATTTTTAAACGTTCATGAATCCATATGCAGGACGAAAATATTTTGTCGCCGGTATTATAATTCTGGTCTGTCTGATCTATGTGATCAGGTTATTTTCCCTGCAGGTGGTTGATTCTTCATATAAATTTTCTGCTGACAGTAATACCAGGCGTACTAAAATAATCTATCCCGCAAGGGGAATAATCTATGACAGGAGCGGAGAAATTCTGGTTTATAATGAGGCGGCTTATGACCTTATTATTAATCCGTCACAGCTTAAAGAATTTGATACTGCTGATTTTTGCAATATCCTAAGTATTGAGACTGCCGAACTGAAAAAGAGAATAAAGGAAGCCAGGGCTTATTCCTTTTATAAACCATCTGTTTTTATGAAACAGATATCTTCTATGACCTATGCTGTATTACAGGAGAAAATGTACAAATTCCCTGGTTTTTTTGTTCAGCCGCGTACATTGCGTAAATACCCTATGAGTATTGCCGCTCACCTTCTTGGATATGTCGGTGAAGTAGATGAGAAAACTATTAAGGATCAACCATATTATCAGATGGGGGACTATATAGGTATCAGCGGGATAGAACAGTCTTATGAAAATATTCTCAGAGGAGAAAAGGGACGGAAGATAGTTCTGGTGGACGTATATAACCGTGAAAAAGGCTCCTATCAGGGTGGATGGTATGATATAGATGCAATTGTGGGTAAAAATATTGTTACTACAATTGATGCAGAGCTACAATCCTATGGTGAAATGCTGATGGGGAAATTCACGGGCAGTATTGTCGCGCTGGAACCATCGACCGGGGAAGTACTGGCTATGGTCTCATCACCGGATTATGATCCTGGCAAACTGGTGGGTCGTGCAAGGGGGGATAATTATAAAATACTTGCGGAAGATACACTAAAGCCACTGTTTAACCGGGCTTTGATGGCACAATATCCTCCCGGATCAACCTTCAAGACTGTAAATGGATTAATTGCCCTTCAGGAAAGGGTTGTTTCAACTTATACCCAATTTCCCTGTGCAATGGGTTATTATTTTGAGAATATCACGGTCGGATGCCACAGTCATTCCTCTCCTCTGGATTTTATCCATGCTGTTCAAAACAGCTGCAATTCATATTTCACCAATGTGTTCAGAATGATCCTTACAGATCCTAAATTTGAAAGCACCGCGGAAGCATTTGAAAACTGGAGAAAGCACGTTCTTACTTTTGGATTCGGAAATGTGCTGGAAACCGATTTTATGAATGAGTTAAAAGGAATAATCCCGGACTCTGCATACTACAATGGAATTTATGGAACCGATCACTGGAATTTCCTGACTGTCAGGAGCCTTGCAATTGGACAGGGAGAGCTGGGAATAACTCCGCTTCAGATGGCTAATCTTTCAGCAACCCTTGCTAACCGTGGATTTTATTATATTCCTCATATGGTGAAAGAAATCCAGGATCAGGAGGAAATTGATCAGCGATTTTTACAGAAGCATTATACAAGTGTCGATTCTGTATATTTTGAGATTATGGTAAACGGTATGGACCTGGCTGTGAATGGAGGCAGTGGCAGTACCGCATGGCGGGCAAAAATACCTGATATAATAGTCTGCGGTAAAACCGGAACTGCTGAAAACCCTCATGGTGAAGATCATTCAATTTTTATTGCCTTTGCTCCAAAAGAAAATCCTGAAATAGCAGTATCAGTATACGTTGAGAATGGAGGTTTCGGAAATATCTGGGCTTCTCCGATTGCCAGCCTGATGATCGAAAAATATCTGAATGATTCCATTTCAAGGCCTTATCTTGAAGAATATGTGTTGAATGGTTTAAGACCCGGACAATGAAAAGAAGGATAAATCTGGTGAATAACATTGACTGGCTGACAGTATTCCTGTATCTGCTGTTAATGTTTTTTGGCTGGTTAAATATTTATGCTGCTGCCTTCAATGAACAGCATAGAGGAATTTTTAACCTGAGCCAGCAATACGGTAAACAATTTATCTGGATATGCGCTGCAATACTTCTTGCCATATCACTGTTCCTGATCGATGAAAAGTTTTTCTTCTTTTTTTCATATCCTATCTATGCTCTGTCAGTTATCTCACTGATACTCGTACTTGTTTTCGGTACGGAGATTCATGGATCAAAATCATGGTTTGTTTTCGGGAATTTTACCATACAGCCTTCGGAATTTGCTAAAATTGCCACTGGCCTGGCACTGGCTAAATTTTTAAGTTCATATAATTTCAGGATCGACAGGTTAAAGAATATAATAGTGATCTTTTTAATTGTTATGATTCCGGCAATCCTGACTGCCCTTCAGCCTGACATGGGAACGGCTCTTATTTTCTTATCCTTTATTTTAGTGGTCTACCGCGAAGGATTCTCTGAAATCCTTCTTTTAACAGGCATTTTATTAATAGGATTATTCTTTTTAACCTTACTTGTAGACAAATTATTTATCCTGGCAGGCCTTATTCTGGTCGCATTCATTGCACTCTGGTTCATGCGGAAAAAATCTTCAGTATTTTTAATAGCCTTTCTTATAATGGTAGTTTCAACAGCAGCACTCTTCGGACTGAACTATCTGTTTGATTGGAGACTGAACTACTATTCAATTATTGCCGGAGGTTTGATTATAGCTCTTCCGTTTTACCTGTATTATGCGATCAGGAATAAAATGAGAAATACTCTGATCCTTATAGGATGTCTTGCGATCTCAGTACTTTTTACCTTTTCAGTAGATTATGTCTATCATGATGTGCTTAAAGAACATCAACAGCAACGGTTGAATATCCTGCTTGGTATTGAAACAGATCCACTTGGTCATGGATACAATGTGAACCAGTCAAAAATCGCAATTGGTTCAGGAGGTTTTACCGGCAAAGGATTCCTTAAAGGTACGCAGACAAAATTTGATTTTGTCCCTGAACAGAGTACAGATTTCATTTTTTGCACAGTAGGCGAAGAGTGGGGATTTATCGGAACTTTTCTGGTGACAGGTGTCTTCTTATTCCTGTTTCTCCGCCTGATTAAAATTGCAGAACGACAGCGATCGGATTTCAGCAGGATATATGGTTATGGAGTAATTGCAATTTTGTTTATGCATTTTATCATAAATATCGGAATGACTATAGGTCTGCTTCCAGTTATTGGAATTCCCCTTCCGTTTTTCAGTTATGGAGGATCTTCGCTATGGGCATTCACTATCCTGTTATTTATTATGATAAGGCTGGATGCAAGCAGGATGGAATTGCTAAAATAGGACCAGACAACCCGGAATTCAGGAGAGCTTGATTGAATATTCAGTTTCTACGAAACTAATTATGTCTTTGAAAAAAGAAAAAAAGTGTTTTCCAAGATCATCATAGTTTTCCTTCAATATTTTAATCGCATATGACGAAAAATCAGGCAGAGAAGTCCTGTTCGACATATTTTGCAAAACTGTTCCCAATCCGTCGAATGTTGAATAGGCGTATAACCAGTTGGTCTCAAGAAAATATGGAAAAAAAGTCTTAACCTCCTCCGGAAAAAAATACTCATAAGCGGAAAGAATGGTATACTTTTGAACAACAAAATCTTTTAAGGGAACAGAAGAATAATACTTCCAGTTAGTAGCCAGGAAATGGTCATAGAAAATATCCACAACAATTCCAGAATATTTATTGTACATCGGATTTATATATGATTTGCATTTCTTAGTAATAGGATGTCTGTCGGTAAAAGAGTCAATCTTCCTGTGAAGTATGATTCCCTTGCCAATATGTTCCGGGTAGCCCAGATATTTTT
>JBGPAO010000005.1:0-33419 GCA_041480755.1 Bacteroidia bacterium | reverse complement strand
TGTCAATCAACTTTATTACAGATATGGAATAAGCAGGATCCTGGGGATTAAGTACGGATATGAAGGTTTGATCTCTAAGTATAATCATCCGGTTGTTGAGCTGACAGCTCCCATGGTTAGTGATATTCATCTTTTAGGAGGTACTTTCCTCGGAACATCCCGGGGAAATCAGGATGTTGAAAAAATGGTTGATACAATTGAGATTTTAAATCTTAATATTCTTTTTTGTATCGGCGGTGATGGTACTCTTCGGGGCGCTCATGCCATTCATGAGGAAATACAGAAAAGGAACCTTAAGATTGGTGTTGCTGGCATTCCTAAAACAATAGATAATGATATAGACCTCATACAGAAATCATTCGGTTTTGAAACAGCTTTTTCAATAGCAAACGATATTATCAGGAATGCTCATAATGAAGCCCACGGAGCTTATAATGGAGTAGCTCTTGTTAAACTTATGGGCCGCGACTCGGGTTTCATAGCAGCCAGCGCTGCCCTTGCTATCCAGGAAGTCAATTTTGTTCTGATTCCGGAAATATCTTTTGATCTGTATGGTATCCGCGGATTTCTTAAAGTCCTCCGGAAACGTCTTGAAGATAAACACCATGCGGTTGTAGTGGTTGCCGAAGGGGCGGGACAGGATCTTTTTGAATCAAATGACCATGAAAAAGATGCTTCAGGAAATGTCAAACATAAAGATATCGGCGTTTTCCTGAAAGAGAAGATCATAGAAGAATTCGATGCAAAGGGATTTCCTTATTCAATAAAATATATTGATCCAAGCTATATTATCCGGAGCGCACCTGCAAATGCCAACGACAGTAAGTTCTGCAATCTTCTGGCACAAAATGCGGTTCATGCCGCCCTGGCCGGAAAAACAGATTTTGTAATGGCATTCTGGAATAACCAGTTTACGCTTCTTCCAATTCCAATGGCTGTTGCAAAACGTAAGAAGATAGATGTAGAGGGTGAATTGTGGTGGAACGTTCTTGAGGCTACAGGACAGCCCTACAGTATGAAGAATCCGTAATATAACCTCAATATACTTTTAGACCCTGGTAATGTGCTTATAAGTTTCAGACCTTCCGAACATTAAATAAGTTCCTTTTGTAATACCGGGGAAAATCCTTTTGATATCAGTGCATGATATTTATGGCGAAAAAAGGCAAGAGAATCAATAAATGAAAGATCGATGGTATGAACAACAAGTCTTATCCGTGCATGATTTAAAATAATTGCAGTTATTGAGATAAGAGACGCCAGTATTTTTAGAAAAAAAAGTTCGTATTTTTTATCGCTTGCCAAAGAAATTGGCAGTGAAAAATAATGTTTGCTTTTATATTCAATAGACAATAGTTTCTCAAAATATAATGGAGATAAGCTCTTTATAAATTTCCAACCCGCCGTGGTTGCTATCCAGCAGGGTGGACAAATACCTGTTTTACTTTGCAGTAATTCATTTAATTTGTTATATCTAAGCTTGTTTATGTCTGCCTGAAAGGTATTGCTTAAGAATTCTGCCTTATATTTATGATACCATGAAAAGATTTTCCCAGTACCAACGGGACATTCATGCGATACTCCATGAAATACAATTTCCAATTGTTTTTCTTCAACTTCCCTTTTTAAATAGCGGAAAGTTTCATCTTCATCACTAATATTTGCATCTATTGTGAGATGTATTGTAATTGGACCGGATTTGAAATATTCCCGAATACTTTGAATGGTTTCAATAATTCTGTTTCCGTCTGAAGCCCTTAAATCGTGAATGCACAACGCAACTTTTTTCATACATATATACTTACCACCATTTCGTGAAGTTTTGAAAATGTAATAAACGATGGGGCCAGTTCAACAGGAGGAGGTACTACAGAAATCTTTTTTACATTCAGGACCTCGTTGATAAGCGTTGCTAATTCTTCGGCAGTGTTAAAATTATAAACATGGCGAAACTTATCGGCATTTTGACCTATATAACCTACCGGGGTTGAAAAAACAGGAAGTCCCCTGGAATAAGCTTCTAAAGAAGAAAGAGAAAACAGTTCCGTTTTGGAAGGCATTACAAAGGCATCTAACTGATCTAAATACGGTATTACGTCATCCACAAATCCTGTAATTGTTGCACTAACGTGGGGATATTGGCTTACTAAAAATTCAGCCTCAGAGCCTTCGCCGATTAATAACAACCTGATATTTTTCTTATTATATTTCTTCTGATAAATATCTGTTGCTTTGAAAAGTTGTTCAATGCTTTTTTCGGGTTCAAGCCTGCCACAAAAACCAATTGTAAAAATATCATTATTATGATTCACAATCCGGTATGATTTTTCATTCACAAATCTTCCGTTTAAAGGTGGAGGCACGAGCTTAAATTTGCTGAAAAATTTGTTGTAACGTATCTTTTCAGTTTTATTAGTATGGTAAAAAGCGACATCAGAAGATTTTAACACTATCCTCTCAACTAAAATGGCGACTAATTGATAAAACCATTGAAAAGCCACCGGGATTTTCAGATGGTTGCACCATAAATCGCCATCAAAACAGTGCTTGGTGTAAATTACAGGATATTTATTTTTAGCCAGACGGGCAGCTCTAAGCCCAAGGGGGCCAATAGTATGTATCCAGATAACATCGGGTTTAAAATCATTAATGGCTTTTTTCATTCCAAAGGGCAAAGAGAAATTAAATTTATCCGTACTGAAAATCTTCAGATTTTTAAATTCCTTAACTTCAGCATTATGGTTGACTATCCTGAGTTTTTCAGGATTTAACGGCACTGTAGTCAGCACCAATAATTGTTCTCCCCCTTTAGAGGCACATTCCAATAATTCATTGATATAGGTAGAAACACCATCATAATTATAAATGGAGCCATCCGTCACATGAATAATTTTCATATACGGGAAGTGTTATCGGTTAACTGATAAAGCCAAAGATACTATATCTTTCATTTTGAATCACTGATTACCAATCACATATTTCCCAGCCCTTTTCACTGGCAATCCGTGTGAGCTTTTTATCAGGTGTTATGCAAACAGGATGTCCGACAACTTCAAATACGGGAAGATCTGAAACGGAATCAGAATAATACCATGCTTCTGCAGGATCGTAATGATTCTTTTCACAAAAAGATAAAAGCCGGATTCGTTTTTCATCTCCAAAACAGAAATTACCTTCAGGCTTACCGGTCATAATTCCTTCAATGGATTCCATGGTAGTGCAAATAATTTCTTCAACTCCCAAATGTCTGCCAATTGGAAAACAGATTGATGAAATAGCTGAAGAAAGAATGACCAGTCCGGCATTATTTTCTCTATGAAAGCCCATCGCTTTAATAATTTCAGGGCGGATGGACCTTATTAAATACTTATCAACCACCTCTTTAGACAGTTCATCAATTGGCTCTTGACGTAAACCTTTTAACCATGTTCCCATTTTTAAAATGATCAGGTTTGTGTCCCGGAGTCTAAATTTATACAGGTAAGATTGAAAGATAGCATTAATGAGGTTTCCGGTACTCAGCACTCCTTTTTTATATGCCTGCCAGACAAGCAGTGAACCGCTATTCCGACTGATAATAGTCCGGTCAAGATCAAAAAATACTACATAGCTTTTCGGGGTCTTCATTAATAGCAAAGACTTTAAAATTTAAATTAATCTGTCTTGCCAAAATAATGGGGCCCCGAAGGATTATAAATGATATTCAATGCCCGCGGTATTATACCGACTTCAAAATGTTGTGAAAAACACATCTCACCGTCCATATGAAAAGGAACCTCGCCAGGGAATTCCAGCGATAGCTTATTTGTCTGGTAATAGTTAACCTTCTTATCATTTATATGAGTCCCCTTGGGTACCATGAGCAATATCTTAAGTCTCTGTGAAAGTGATAATCTTTTTATCGAGCAAACATCCAGGAGTCCGTCATTTGCAACAGCTTTTGGAGTCAGGAAGAAGCCTCCGGCAAATCTTCTGCCGATAGCGATAGTATTAATAAAACAATCTGTCTCCGATATTTTACCCTCAGAAATGACTTTCATTTTTTTCTCTTTGAAAAACAAAAGCGTTTTGAGTATATGCCAGATATATTTATTTTTTCCGCCACGTTTTACTTCCCCGGGCTCAGTATAATTCTCTGCAGCCACCTGGGCATCAAACCCCAGTCCCATACCGTTAAAAAATACCATCCCGTTGCATTTACCCACATCCATCTGAATTACATTTTTTTTAAAAAACATTTCCCAGTGCTGCTCTTCAAAACGGTCCGGAAAACCCAGTATCTGGATAAAATCATTCCCTGTTCCTCCGGCGATCAGCCCCGTTGTTATATTCTTATTATTTACCAGTGGCGAGGCAATTTCGTTAAAGGTACCATCACCACCAACACCGATAATATAAGAATATCCTTTGGCGGCATATTTTTCAGAGAGCTCAGTGGCATGACCTTTTCTTTCGGTGATAACTATATCAGCATCCAAATTGTGCTTCTGAATATTATTTTTCAGCTCTTCAACAAGGGTCAGCGCAAAACCGTTTCCGGCAATTGGATTAATGATAAAGACCCATTTCTTTCCCTGATTCATAATTTTCTGGTTGATAGGAATTATAATGATTTTAAGATATTATATTACTTTTTATTAATGTAATAATGAGGATTCAATTCTGTTTTTAACTGTGTCAATAATTTCCGAATCATTTCTGCAAATAAGTTCTTCGCGAGGGACAGGTTTATGAATAATCGCATGCAATTTTGAATTAAAGCCTATATAAAACCTGTTTTTTGGCTTTAAACCATAGAATCCGGTAAGTGTAACAGGAAGTACATCAAGTTCAGCGTTTCTGAGAAGAATAACAAATCCCCGGTAGAAATCATTAATCTTACCGTTAAGCGTTCTGGTTCCTTCAGGAAAGATTGCAATTGTATGCCCCTTTGATTTTTCGATAAGCTGATTGATCATCTCCTTTGTATTTTTAAAGCTTGTCTTTTTCAGTGGAATGTAGTCGGTTAGTTCAAGAACCTTACGGAACACCGGTATCCTGGTAAGGCGTTCATGTCCGAACCATGATAAACCGGGGAAAAATGATATAATGGCTACTATATCAAACAGACTTGAGTGGTTGGCAATCAGAATATATTTCTCATCTTTTTTTATATTCTCAACACCTTCAACATGAAGTTTTTTTCCAATAAGTGAAAAAACTGTCCTGGCCCAGAAACACATTATGAACTGGACTGTTTTTTTCATTTTGAAAAACAAAAAGGGTATCAAAGTGATTACTATTACTGTAGTAAAGAGATATAGGATACCAAAAGCAGGAATAGTCAATACATAGTATATTCTTATTTTCCACATGTGAAAGGCTATTTCATCTACAATCAGTTATACTTATCGCATGACTTGCCATCGAATATACGAATTTTTTATCCTTGATGTTAGCTTCGAGTTCTTTGTCAAGATTATTAACAAATCCAGTTCCCCGCCTGTCACCTTTATTGTCTTTCTCATGGCAGGAGATAAAGATGCATTTTCATAGCCTGGAATCGGGGGAATGTCAGAGATGTCTGGTTAAAATAATTTTGCCGAAATTCTGTTTATTACTAACTTGTGATCTCTAAGTATGCTTATATAAACAGAAATAAAAATGAAAAACACAATTTTGTCAATCAGTTTAATTGCAGGAATTCTCCTCCTGGTCACATCGGCAACTACTTTCTCCCAGGATTGGCCCCAATGGCGTGGATTGAATCGCGACGGGAAAGTAACCGGCTTTAATGTGCCGCAGAAATGGCCAAAGGAATTGAAGCAAAACTGGAAGGTAACTGTTGGCTTCGGAGATGCATCTCCGGTACTGGTTGGCCAGAAACTATTTGTATTTACGAGGCAGGATGATACTGAAATATTACGTTGCCTGGATGCAAATACCGGCAAAGAGATATGGAAAGACAGTTATGTTGCGGGTGTGGTAACCGGCCCCCCTTCATCACATCCGGGACCCAGAAGTACCCCGACAATTGCTGAAGGGAAAGTTGTAACACTTGGTGTAAATGGAATCATATCCTGTCTGGATGCAAATACCGGGAAAGTGATTTGGCGAAAAGATGAATTTACTAATGGACTTCCCATGTTTTACACAGGGATGTCGCCAATAATTATTGATGGGATGTGCATTGCACATTTAGGAGGTGCTGAAAATGGTAAAATTATCGCTTTCGAACTGGCAACAGGAAATATTAAGTGGAAATGGGAAGGCGATGGACCATCATATTCCTCTCCCATTCTTGTGACGATAGATGGCAAAAAACAAATTATAGTACAGACGGATAAAAATCTTATGGCTTTGACAATATCAGACGGGAAGGTTCAATGGCAGATTCCGACACTTCCTGTACAAAGATTCTATAATTCTGCAACTCCCATAGAAGATGGCCAGACTATAATTTATACAGGCCAGGGGAAAGGTACAAGAGCCGTGAAAATCCAAAAACAGGATGATGGCTATACGACCAATGAATTATGGAACAATGCTGACCTTGGAACATCATTCAATACACCGGTTCTTAAAGAAGGTTCATTATATGGCCTTACTGCTGCCGGAAAATTATTTTGCATTAATGCACAAAACGGTCAGACAGCCTGGGCTGATACTTCAATGAACAAGAATTTCGGATCGATCCTTGATGCCGGTTCAGTTATGATAGCTTTGCCAAGCTCCTCTGAATTGGTTGTCTATAAACCAGATAAAAGTGCCTACACAGAAATTGCTCGTTTCAAAGTAGCCGACACACCAGTATATGCACATCCCCTTTTGGTTGGGAAAAGCATCTATGTGAAGGATAATGAAACGCTGATAATGTGGACTTCGGATTAAGATCAGGAATCAGGTTTCTTTCAGCACTCAGATCTAATGCGACGATATTGATAATACTTCCTTCTGGCATCGGTCCAAACATCTACCGCATCCGGAACAGTTTTCGGGATAAGTAACAGTAAATTCAGTGTGACTACCGATTATTTCCCTGACTATTTCAGAATTCCTATCCCGATTCCTGCAGTTGGAAATACTCCGGAAAAATCAATATTATACCAGTCTTTATACTTTGTCAATCCTGCTTCACCATCGTATTTACTGAACTTGATATGCCCTCCCAGGAAGAAATCAACAAAAAGGACTTTCTTAAATGGCACTCTTACTCCGATGATCACTCCGGTTGACAATATATTGAGACGCTGTTTAACCACCTTTGTCACCCACTCATCTTCAATAAATTCCATTTCTTCTCCTGTGATCAATAATCTTCTATAGAGTATTTGCGGAGCTGCATATAATCCGGCAGGCGGCCTTCTCCTTGTCTGATAATTAGCCAGCAGATATTCCCGGCATTGCAAAATGATGCCGCCTCCGGCGATGGACTCTCCCTGATAATCAATATAAGAATCTGATATTTCATCGAAATATGCTAACTTTTGGTTAACAAAGAAATAATTAGTCATGCCATCTTCTGTTGCATAAGTCGCCAGACCGGAAACTCCTAACGAAAACTTGTCTGTGATCAGTCGTTCATAGGAGATGCAAAATGTTCCTTCAAACAAACGGACCGGATCAAGCATTATCGCCGATTTAAACTCAGGCACGTTTCCTTCCTCCCTGAAAAAAAGATCAGGTTGTGAGATATCAGATTGTGTTGATTCACTTTGGATTTGGGTTTCCTTGAGTTCCGCAATCAATGAATCAATCTTAAAAAACTGGTTATTCAGTTCAGCCGGACTAAACGCCAGGGCATTTATTCGTTCGTCAATTTCATTTAACCGGATATCCAGTTCTTCAGGCTTTGCTTCCCATAATTTGATTTTCGAATCCAATAAATCCAACTTGGTATCAAGCAGTTGCAACTTAAGATCCAGCTGGCTGGATTTATCATAGAATGATTCCTGGGATTTCTCATCAAGTAATTCCTGAGATGTCTGGCTCAGAGATCCCTGAGATGTCTGATTGACAGGATCCTGAGCTCTGACATTACCGGCTCCCGACAAAATGAATAATAAACATAATGGGCTGATTACCAGCGATACAAAAGTTTTTTTCATGGTATTAGATTTAAGGTTTATAGTAGGATAAAATTGTTGACATTACAGGAAGTTTGTGAGAACGTTATATAAAGAGATGAATTTAAACTAATCGAGGTTGCGTGGGTTAGCTTTCGCGCAACCATTTCTCACTTTATTTCATCTTTAATACAAAACTCCATACTTTTGTACTAAACTTTTAAATTCAAATTCATATGAAAAAGTTTTACGTAATACTCATCCTGTTGAGCTTCATCACTTTCTCCTTAAAGGCACAAAAAGTTATCCTTGTACCTGATGAAGAAATTAATATACCTACTGATAATCCATGGGGTCTGACATACCATAATGACTGGTTCTGGGTAAGCGATGCTGAAAATGGAAATATTGTCAAAGTTCATCGCTACCTTGATGGTTTTTCGAAAATCAAAGCTCCAAGGGAACATATAACAGGACTTACTTTTGAAGGTGACTTCCTGTGGGTTTTATCTGATGAGTGGGATACGATCGCATTTCCATGGATGAGCTCACAAAAATCTTTATTATTTAAACTGAATCCCGAAACAGGTGAGGTACTGGATACATTGCTGATACCTTATTATTTCTGGACAGGTCCGAAAGATTCAGCAATATATGCCGAAAACGGTTTTGCATATTCATCATACAGGTATCTTATGGGCTTAAGTTATTATGACTCAAGCCTTTTCGTTTCATATAACGGTGGCTGGGGCCCTTGCCTGTATCGGGTTGAAATCAGCAATAATCACATTACTGAAATCTGTTGCCCACATCCTTCCGGCATGGAGACAGTCAATGAAGAATTATGGGCCATACGCGATTACCCCTGGGAGATTGTTTATGCTGATAGTATGATTTCTACTGGAAGCGATTCTGTATCAGGCGGCGGAACAACGACCTGGCCTGTCCCTGTAATGAGAAACTCCATTGTTCCTTTGATCATTAAAGATTCGCTGGCAAAGGAAGATTGGGAACGACAACTGGAATTTGATCTTTACGCATCAGACCTTGCCTGGGATGGGACTAATTTCTGGTTATTAGATCCATGGGAGAAAAAAATCAAAAGGATGGTACCCGACACTGTTTATCCCGATACAATACATTATTGTTTTGAAATTAAACAACTTGCAATCATCCCCGAAAATCCCACCGTGGCAGATTGTGTAAAAGTAGTATGTCATTCAAGCTTCACCTCAGGTGGATGTGACATGACAAATTATACTGTGGAAATGGATGGGATGTATGATCCAACAGGTGCTACAGGAGGAATCCATGTTAACGCATATCATGAGGTGGATATGCTGACCTACATTTGTGAATCCATCGATACAATCCCAATTGGTAAGCTGAATGCAGGATATCATTTCCTTGACTATTCACTTACAGCAACCAACCTGAACTGCGGATCCATTACACAATATCTCGATTTCTTTGTAAACGATACAACTAAGTATCCTGTTTACCTGGAGATCATACCGGAACAACCTGTCGCCGGAGAGGAAGTTAAAATTGTCACCCATGGAGTCTGTTACCTGAATACCTGGATCGATATCAATGAGCGCCATATTACCCTTTATGCGTATTACAATAGCTGTATGATGTGGCCCTGCGGGATCGATACACTTTCACTTGGCTTCCTTACTGAAGATTCATATACACTGGATTATTACCTAATGGACATGTGCCTTCCATTCCCGGCCGACAGTCTGGTTTATTATGATTATTTCGAATTTGATGTAAAGGGAGCAACCGGAATTAAAGAACAATCAGACAGACAGGTTAACATATATCCTAACCCCGCAAGTGAACAGCTCTTCATCGAATTAAATGACATATCACGCAACCTGGATGTGGAAATCTATAACATGACAGGGCAGCTTATTAAGAATGAAATATTCCACAATATCAGTACAATTGAGATGGATGTTTCGGGCTTAACGAAAGGAATATATATTCTTAAACTAAATACTGATAAGGAAACCTTCAATACCAGGATAATTATTCAATAGTTCAGGTGACTAATTATTATCAATGATTATATATTCAGAGGCCGGATAAATGTCCGGCCTTTTTTTCACCCACGAAGTATCCGGACATACGTATGGATATAGTCCATTCTCTCCTTGTAGTGATACTGCATTATCCAGCGGGGATGAGGTAGAGGTATGATTTCATTAATTATTCAGATAGTTATAATTTTTACCCTCACCAAGGCATATAACCGTTTCAGTGAATCCAGAGATAGAAACCTGCTGTTTCAAAGTTTTTATTATAAAATCGCTGAGATGTAAGGTAAGTTCCCTGCTATCGTAATAATTTATATTTTTCCCTGACTTTATAAACCCGAGCGGGCAAACAGCGGTCAGTATAAAATGAGAATAAAACTCTGAAGATCCTCCGTACTCCTTTATCATATCATATATGAAAACAGAGGAGACTTCAGGATTTTTCCTGAAATTATTCTGAATTCCGCATTCCTTTTCAAGCCGGACTGGATCAGTAAAAGTAATACCTGTCACACCGGCGCCAAACCGGCCGGGATTTATTCCAAGAATAAGGATTCTCTTATTGTTGTCGGAAAAATATTTATTGAAAAATTGTGAACAAACCTCTCTGACATGGGATTCATTATAGGGATTCATAACCCCGATACCGATGTTGAGTTGTTCGCTTAGCTGGAGATTGAAATAAAAATCCCTGAGTTTATCAGAAAGCAACAATGATGATTTCTTTACTCGCAATTTACAGTGAGAGTATTTTCTTGTTAGGCCGGATTAAAATCCTGTGATAAAATATTACCTGTAATTAATAATCCTGATATTGCTTTTATTTGCGACAACAGCTTTATTCACAATCCCGGTAAAAAGTCCATGCTCAACAACACCTGGAATCTGTTTTATTGACCTGTCAAGTGCTATCGGATCATCAATAGTTCCCAAATAAAGTTGAACAATAAAATTTCCGCTGTCAGTCTTAAATGTTTCTTTCCCTTCCATCCGAAGTTCAGGATTAAATCCCAATTCAAGGAACCGGTTTACAACCTGCTTATATCCGAAAGGAATCACTTCCACCGGTAATGGATATTTACCGAGGTGTTGTACAATCTTGCTTTCATCAACGACCCAGATATTCTGTTTTGAGTTTGCAGCCACTATTTTCTCAAATAATAATGCACCCCACCTTCCCTTGATGCCATGACCGTTTGGATCAATTTCATCGGCGCCATCGATGGTGAGATCCAGGTGATCTACTTCCTCCATTGATAAAATGGGAATATTAAGTGATACAGCAAGTTTATGGGTTGCAACACTTGTGCATACAGCCTTAACTTCAAAGCCTGCCTTAACCTGTTCACTGAGCTTAAGCACTGTAAAATATACAGTTGAGCCAGTCCCCAGGCCTACAGTCATGCCCTCCTTAATAAACTCAACAGCTTTTTCGCCGGCCAGTTGTTTTGGATTCATGTTCTTAATTCTGAAGAAGTTTCTATGTTCTTAATTAATTATAATTGGTATAGAATATACAATCAGCCAATTCCTACCTTAAAAATAGAAAAAATATGGGATTTTGAACCGATTTCGGAACATTGATTTGTGACTTCTGATTGGGGCCAGCTGTAATGGTTAACCTGAAACTTCATATCAGTTGCGAAATGCGAAGGTATAGGTATATTTCAACAGCAGGGTTCTGTCACTCATTCTTGGCAAGGTTGGCATTTCCCGGTCGAGGTCAGTATTCGTACCTTCATTATAAACAATATAAAAGTCATTGCCCTCCCTTGGGTTGTATCTCAGTCGGAAATTTGAAACAATATTATCCTCGTTGCTATTGTATTGAATAAATGCACTAACTGAAAGTTTTGTGCTGAACATAATTAAAGTTTTCAACCTTATTATATGAGCCAGGAATTTCTGGTTTCTTTCTGGAAAATCGACCCAATTGTATTCATAGAAACCACTCAGTTGTAAACTTGATGTTATGCACCATACAGGCTGTAATCCCAGTGAAACTCTTCTGCCATCAAAATATGATCCTGCCTGAACCATTAGTGAAGTCATAAGTGGTGCCGACATTGGAGACATGAACATACTTTCCATACTCCAATATTTGTATTCCCCAACGGGAACTTCAGTATCATCAGAGATTTCAATGGCTTCAAAAACATTCTCATAATTAAAGCCAAAATATATCATTGCGTGCATATTATTCTTCATTTCAAGACTATATCCGGGCATCAAAGCAACAGATTCCGTTTTATTATGACTTATACTGAAAAAATTCAGACTTCTGAGATGAAAATTATGTTTCAATAAAGAGGACTTTTCCGGAGCCATCAAGCCATAATGTAAAATCCCTCCGGCACAGGTATAATCTTCTCTGGATTCAAATCCGATTCCCGGATTAAATTCAGGACCGTAACCTGCCAGAAACAGATCATAAGAAAAACCCACCGTATTTCTGCGTTCCCAATTTATCATATAGCGTGACTTATTTAGTGCCAGTGGATTGTTGTTTTGCCCACTCTCAAAGGATTGTGCCCATATTAGTTTCAGATACTCATCACCTGTAACTCTTATCACTCCGTCAAATCCGTAAACCAGATTATAACTGCCGTCTAACCCAATTCTGGAAGTAATTATATTTCCAAAGTATGAATAGGGATTTATAGTTTTTCTTTTTAGTCTGATGACGCCAAAGTTTTCAGAAGACAGGCTGTCGGATTTTGTTGTCTGCATATCCATAACTCCGATATCCCATGGGCCCTGCCTGCCTATTAACCTGGCGCCTCCAATTATAGGAATAATTTCCTCTTCATTCAGTCCTATCCTGCGGCTATAAAATAATGTATTGGATACACCTGTATTGAAATCAAAAATACTGGCTCTCTCAAGAAAAAACTGTCGTTTTTCCGGGAAGAACAATGAAAACCTTGTCAGGTTTATCATCTGGTCATCCGCTTCGACCTGCGCGAAATCAGTATTAAGAGTGAGGTCCAGAGTCATGTTGCTGGTTAGTCCGTATTTAATATCCAGGCCTGCGTTTAATTCCGGTTCATCTTTTCTGATCCATTCTGTCTCTGCATCGTTCAGGACATTCTCCTGACCGAATCCTCCGATTGCGTATGGGGTAATATATAAAGGCTTACTGGATTCGATGCCCTCTAAAATAACATTCTGTGCCTGTGATGGCTTAAAAAAACTCATGTCCCAATTCTGCAGGATGGGAGGATAAGTATCAAACTCACTCAGATGAGCAATATATCTCCATACAATTAGCCCCATAGTCACTTTACCGTCCAGGTCCTGAAACCTCAAACTGGAGAGGGGAATTCTCATTTCAAGGAACCATCCTTCATCTGTTATTTCAGTAAGAACGTCCCAAAAAGTATTCCAGCTTGGATTCATGGGCATGCTTGCTGGAGATGACATATCACCTTCAGCATCATTATTAACGGTCATATCTGTTCTCAAACCTATCGGATTGGTCATGAAAGCAACGGCATTTTCATTATCATCATAAGTATCTAAAACAATAGTGAAGAAATCGCTCTGACCAGATATCTCATCTCTTTTTTTTGACATTACCCTTATTTTTGACGGATCCCGGTCATACAGACGAGCTCCTACCCATAAGAATTTATCATCATGAGCAACCCTTATCTCAGTTCGTTCTGTAACTGGATTTCCAAAAACAGGTGAATGCATTATCATTGGGAATGGTTCTATTGTATTCCATATCTCATCAAATGGTTTTCCATCGAAAATAATTGAATCAGTAATTCGAGGGATAACAATAACTGCAGATGAATCGAATAATGCACCTGAGGTGCGTGTGAGGCAGACCATAAAGATAATCGCTGATATGATGGTAAATCTTTGCAAAGTTAAATTGAGATTGTGTTATTACACCTCCAAGGTCTTAAAGCTTCAACTTGTCTCCTCCTCTACAAACTCCCCTAAACTATTATATTTTTTGTAAAGTTCACGGTATTTCTCAACATTATCAGCAATAGGATGATATACCTTGTCAAATCCTGAGCCCATTGCTTTCTGGGCATCCTCAACAGTTCTATAAATACCAGCTACAGTAGCAGCAAACATTGCGGCACCAAGAGCAACGGATTGTTCTGATTTAGCCACTTTAATAGGACAATTGAGCACGTCAGCAAGTACCTGCATAACAAATGGCGACTTTTTAGCCACCCCTCCCAGCGCAATCACACCATCAATCCTTACACCTTCAGATTCGAAGCGCTCTACTATTTTCTTTGCACCAAAAGCAGTTGCCTCTACCAGTGCCCTGAAAATCCTGGGGGCATCACTGCCCAGTGTGAGGCCGGCTATGGCTCCCTTCAATGCCTGGTTTGCATCCGGAGTTCTGCGACCGTTCATCCAGTCGAGTGCAATAATGCCAGATTCGCCGATAGGTACTTTTTCAGCAGCATCAGTTATCTGAGGAATGATCTTAGCTGTCACCTCCTCAACCAGTTTTCTGACTGTTTCTTTATCCACCAGTTTTGTCCCTGCAAGGATAGTTTCAACGGGCCATGCAATTACATTCTTAAACCATGCATAAACATCTCCAAAAGCTGACTGACCAGCTTCCAGTCCCAGCATGCCCGGGATAATTGATCCATCTACCTGTCCGCATATTCCGCGTACAAGGGTATCTTTCATTTCATCCATTGGGGCTACCAGCATATCACATGTAGAAGTGCCAACAATCTTACTCAGGTGATACGGTTCAATCTCCCCTCCTACTGCCCCCATATGAGCATCAAAAGCGCCGACACCAACAATCACTCCTTCAAATAAACCAAGTTTATCGGCCCATTCCTTTGTTATTTCTCCGGCAGGTACATCAGAAGTATAGGTATCTTTAAACATCCTGTCCCTTAATCCTTTAAGTAAAGGATCCAGCCTGACAAGGAACTTTTCCTGGGGAAGACCTCCAAACTCCTGGTGCCACATAGCTTTATGCCCTGCGGCACAACGGCTTCTTTTAAGAGTAAGCGGATCAGTATTGCCTGTCAGAACTGCAGTCATCCAGTCACAATGTTCTACCCATGACCATGCGGCCTCGGCTACTTTTTTATCTTCCCTCAGCACATGTAGGATCTTTGCCCAAAACCATTCTGAAGAATAGACTCCTCCTTCAAATTTAGTATAATCAACCCCCCCCCATGTCCTTGCTTTATGATTGATTTCTTCAGCTTCCTTTACTGCAGTATGATCCTTCCAAAGGATAAACATAGCATTTGGATTTTCCTGAAAGCCAGGGGTCAGAGATAACGGGGTTCCCTCCCTGTTCACGGCAATGGGAGTTGAACCTGTTGTATCAACTGCAATTCCTTTAATATTTTTTCTTATATCCTCTGAAATATTTTTCAGGCATTCCTTTATGGTCACTTCCAATCCTTCAAGGTAATCCAGCGGATGCTGCCTGAACATATTCTTTGCCGGATCACAATATTTTCCGGCATTCCATCTCGGATAATTGAAAACTGAACTGGCGACTTCTTCACCATTTGAGGCATTGATAATTACAGTCCTGACTGAATCTGTTCCATAATCCAAACCTATTACATATTGTTTATTTACCATAATCTTCTAAATTACTTAAACGAATTATTTTTTATACAAGATGATTGAATGGCTAAATTGTTATATTGTTAAATTGTTATCGTTTAATGTAGCCTTGACGTCTATTATTTAACTTTAAAGCCATGTAGCAATTTAACAGTTTAACAGTTTAGCAATTTAACATTATAGATATTTGGCCATTTAGTTATTTCGACTCACGACTCACGACTCACGACTCACGACTCACGACTCACGTTTTTGTTCCTGCCCATAATATGCATCTTTTCCATGCTTCCTGAGGAAATGTTTGTTCAGCAGGGTTTTATCTATAGGCTGGCAGTTTCCAAGCATTTCATTCCGAAAGGCCATCTTTGCCACTGCTTCAAGAATGACCGCATTATGTACTGCATCTACGGGGCTCGTACCCCAGGTAAACGGTCCATGTCCATTAACAAGAACTGCCGGAATACTCATCGGGTCGATATTCTTAAAAGTTTCAACAATTACATTACCTGTAACCTTTTCATATTTTCCCCTGACCTCAGGTTCGGTCATCCTGCGGGTGCAGGGAATTTCTCCAAAGAAATTATCCGCATGAGTAGTACCGTATACAGGGATTGATCTTCCGGCCTGTGCCCAGCTGGTTGCCCATTCTGAATGAGTATGCACAACACCTTCAATCGTCTTAAAACCTTTATATAGAACAAGGTGTGTGGGAGTATCTGAAGAAGGTTTCAGTTTACTTTCAACAACCTTGCCATCAAGGTCAACAATAACCATGTCCTCCGGTTTCATTTTATCATAAGAAACACCGCTGGGCTTAATCACTACAAGCCCTTGTTTACGGTCTATACCACTCACATTACCCCATGTAAAAATGACCAGCCCGAACTTAAATAACTCCAGGTTGGCCTCCCATACTTTTTGTTTTAATTCTTCTAACATAATCTTAAATTTTACTTATTGTTCCCCTGGATTTAATGTGCCTGTATTATTACTGTCTATGGTGACAATGACTCATTAAATATATTAAATATCAAAATGGAACCCATTCTGAAGAAGACGATCATACTTTTTCTTGTCAAATTTATAATAATAGGCTCCCTTCTTGGAAGTGGATTTATCTTTTTCATTGAGTTTCTTTAAGATACCCATGGAAAGTACTTTCTTCCTGAAATTCCTGTTATCGAATTGTGTCTGATAAATCTCCTCGTATAATCCCTGTAACTGCGGAAGTGTAAACTTCCTGGGGAGCAATTCAAAGCCTGTTGGTTCACTTTTTGCCCGCCTTCTGAGCCTTCTGATAGCTTTTTGCACCATTAAGTTATGGTCAAAGATAAGTTTTGGCAACTTTGAGATAGGAACCCAATGTGCTCCATGCTTCCTTACATGTTCAGGATCAAGATTCTGTATCTTGAGCAAGGCAAAATAAGCTACTGATATTGTCCGCTCCCCGGGATCTCTGTCAATTTCTCCATAAGCATTGAGCTGTTCGAGGTAAATATCCGATAATCCAGTCAGCTCATATAAAATCCTTCTTGCAGCTTCATCCAGGCTTTCTTTTTCCCTTACAAATCCTCCTATTAATGAATTCTGACCTTTTGCAGGCTCAAAATTTCTTTTCAGTATCAACAATTTGAGCTGACTGTCATCCCAGCCGAAAATAATGCAATCCACAGCAACAAAGATCTTTGTGTACTCTGCATAATATTTTTGCATCCGCTGAATTAAGAATTGTATATAATACGATTAAAATTACAATCTTATAAATTCAATTTCAAAAAATCTGGTTATTTTTTTATAATCAGATCGATAAGCTATATATAAATATTCATGTTTACCAGTCCTTCTGCCGACCCAGGATCTTTACTATCTCACGTTTAAGTTCAAGAGGATCAATACTGCCTTGCCTGATATATTCAATTTCGCCTCCAGGCCTGACCAGCAGAGTGTATGGAATCATTCCGTTCCAGTCTGGATTAACAGCTTCAATCATATCATATACTTTGCTCTGATCATAAAGATAATTTTTACACGAACTATGATTATTCCGGAGGAATTTGATTGCATTCTCTTTATTTGCCGGAAATTCAACAGCGATAGTAATCAGTTCGAAATTGCGGTGGCGATAGCTTAAATTAATTTCAACCAGGTCAGGAAATTCCTTAATACAGGGACCGCACCATGTAGCCCAGAAATTAATTAGTCTTAAGTTTTCAGAATTATTTTTAATAAGTTGTTTAATTTGTTCAATATCAATGGATTCAAGATTGACTGCTTCATTATTGATCTGCTCATAATATTGCTTTACCGACTCCCGTTTATCCGACCATTTAATTGAACAACCAAAGGTCTTCGTTTTTTGAATTTCCGGTGTCCTGCCGGCTAATAATGCTTCAAGAGCATTTCTCGTATCAAATTTCGTTTCCGGACCAATTCCTCCTTCAGAATCATCTATTCTACCCACATATTTTAACTTTCGTTCCTTATCAAAAATAAAAACATGCGGAGTGGCCACGGGTCCATATTTTTTTGATGTTTCCTGAGTTTCTCCATCGTACAGATACGGGAAATTAAATCCCTTATATTCAGCCCGGACCTTCATATCTTCCAGATCATCCCCAAGATCAGTATACCCGAGCTCATCCAGCCTGACAGATAACGGATCATTAGGCGAAATTGCAACGAAATTAACACCCCTGGTTTTATACTGATCAACAAGCTTAATGATCCTGTCTTCATAAGACTGAGCCGTCGGACAATGGTTGCAGGTAAAAATGACAACCAGGATGTCTGATTTGAAATCAGCAAGTATGTAAATCTTGCCATCAATTCCTGGCAAACTGAAATCAGGCGCTGGCTGTCCAATTTCAAGAGTTGGATAATCGGATTGGGACCGGATGGATGCAGCTCCTGACAGCAATGACAGGATGAAGATTAATTCAATTTTGATTTTCATGGTATGCATCATAAAAATGACTAAAATTTAAAAAGCATGGAGCAGGGGGCAGGGAGCATGGAGAAAATTTAAAATTTTAAGTTTGGAATGACTAAAATTAAATTCATTACAGTTCATTGCATTATTCCAGTATTCCAGTATTCCATTATTCCATTATTCCCCTGCTTATTAACTAACATTAAATCAATTACAATGAAATATCGTTGCGCTTTCCAACCTCCCGTATATATTCTGCCGCCAGTTTATACTCTTCCTGAGTATTCAAATGTTCCAACATCAGTGGCACATCTTCCAGTTTGCTTAGCTCTTTTAGAAATACATCGTAATTCAGTTTCCCCAATCCGGCGCGGACTTCATCCAGATGCGGCAGATAGATATTTTCCCTGAGAATAATATCCTTTGCATGACAACTTCTGATATAAGGTCCCAGCCTGGTGAAACATTCCTCTATCATTTTGGAGTTGTTAAAATATATTTCCGGACTAACAACCATATTTACAGGATCGAGGTGAACGGCAAAGCCTTTCCTGTCAATTGCCTTAATCAATCTCAAGTAAGAATCCGCTGAAAAAGGGAATGCCCATGGCATGGCTTCCAGGGTAAAATATGTATGCGATGGTCTGACGGCATCGATAATCTTCCGCGTGACCTCAACAACAAGATCAAATGTTTCATCACTAAGGTTATCCATGTGCGGACCGGCCCAGTATTTTTCATTCCTCGATCCGCTAATATTAACACAACAGTTAGCTCCAATTTCGTCGGCCAGCTGAAGACTTTTTATGCATTTATCGATAGCAGATTTTCGTTCAGATTCATTTGGATTTATTGGATTATTCCAGACACCAACTTCAGAAATAATTATATCGGCTTTTTCAGCAACATTTTTATATGTTTTGATCTCATCCTGACTGGCTGTTATATCAACCGGACAATATGCCGCTCTGTATCCAAGTTGCTTTAATGCATTGGCCCAATCATCCGGATTATCTGTTTTGGTGAACAACGGCCCGCCCAATCGGATTGAACCTGTCACTTTTGAGTTATGTTTCATAACTGTTAAAGGATTAACTGACATGATTATTGCCGCTCCGGCCGTTAACTTTGTAAATCGGCGCCGGGTTAACGTTTTTTTCATAGCTTAACAAAATTATTTGTATTAATTTAATTTAATCTATTTCACACCCAAATGAGCACCAGTCAACCACGGACAGACAGTCCGTGGCTCCTAAACAGAGAACCCTGCCTACCGTTAGTCAGGCGAGAACCGAGAACTGAGAACTGAGAACCGAGAACTATATTGGTCTCACTCCTGTTTTTGTCTGCACCACCTTCCGGATAGTACCATCCTCATTATAATACAAATACTCCACGCAAACTGACCTTCGGAACTGGGCATATTTTTCCTCTTCTGACTTATCCTTTATTTTCCTGATAGACAGATCAGCTGTATGATAAAATAAATACCAATCACCTTTGTACTCAACAATAGAATGATGATTTGTCCCGCTGTTTACCTTGTCAAGAATTTCGCCTTTGTACGTATATGGTCCAAGAGGATTAGCAGACATCCCATATAATATTTTTCCCTTCCCGGAATAGGATATATAATACACTCCGTTCCTTTTATGGACCCAGACTGCTTCGAAAAAATATTCTGTGCCCTGAACAATCATTGCAGAATCATTGAAAGACACCATATCATCATTAAGTCTGACTACATTCACATCATTCTGTCCAAAAAACAGGTATGACTGGCCGTCATCATCCAAAAAAATGCATGGATCGATCAAATCCCGTGTAGCTTTCACACCCGGAGTGTTTCTTGTTATCAAAGGTTTTCCAATAGGATCTTTAAAAGGACCGGCTGGGTGATTTCCCACCGCAACTCCTATATAATCCTGGTCAGTCGGATAATAGAGATAGTATTTCCCGTTTTTATATTGGCAATCCGGAGCCCATGCCCAGGCTTTTGCCCAGCTTAAATCAGATAATGATAACGCTACCCCATGATCTGTCCAATGCCTCATATCGGTAGTCGAAAACACATGCCAATCGTTCATGCTAAACCAGGTTGCAGTATCCAGGTCATGTGATGGATATAAGAATAATGTGTCATTAAAGACCCGTGCAGTCGGATCTGCAGTATAGATATTGGTAATGATGGGATTATGCCGGGCACACTCTGCCGCAAGAAGCATCGTCACTATAAATATTAATTTTGGTTTCATATCGTAATATTTAAATCCGTCCCGGATACAGATCCTGATATTCATCATGACAAGGTTCCGGGTCACTTATTATTATGCTCATGATTCACGTTTCACTCTTCACTGTTCACGTTTCACTCTTCACTGTTCACTGCTCACTCTTCACTGTTCACTGCTCACTGTTCACTACTCACTCTTGTCTGGTAGAGCCGATACCCAATCTTCCTCGAAGCTCCGATTGTTTCCCAATACGGATAGTCGCAGATATCGACAAATCCAATCTGGTAATTCTCTCCATCGGACCTTCCGGTATAGGCCTGGTCGCTATACTGAAACCAATGAACACCTACCACAGAAGGATTTTTTAATGCGCCCTCTACATAACTGATGTATGCTTCAGCTCTTTGTTCCTGGTCCTTTACGCTTCTGAGCCCGGTATGCGGCATTCCCCTGTCAAGCGCCCCGAAATGAAACTCGCCTATAATTACCGGTTTATCAATATCATCCGGCAGCTTAAGATCAGCAACACTGAAACGATACCTGTTAAAACTTACTACATCACAATATTTTGCCGCACAATATATTACCCATTCGTACTGCTTATCATCCGGGTAATAATGAAAATCATTCCTCGATCCAAGATACAATTTATCCGGGGCAGCTGCCTTCAATTCCTCATTACATACCTTATAATACAAATCGGCAATAATAATATCAAACTCATGAAGATCAGGCAGGGCATCCTCAGGAACACTGGTAATAGCTTTATTCAGCAACTTTTTCCATGATCCAAATTCCGTATTCCAGCCATTATTCAGATCCCTTATTGTCGGATATTTCTTTTTCAGAAACTCAACCAGCGCATTCTTTGCCGACAATTGCTTTTCAGAACCCAGGGCAGTCAGGGCAAGATCATTCCATCTCAACTCATTATCAATGAAATAGCCAATACAATAAGGGTCATTTGTGGTTCTGTCTTTTTCCTCTGCCAGACGACCTTTCAGGCCGGATCTGAAAAGCGGATCAAAAACATCAGGAAATTTTTTAGACCCTCCCCCAAGCTTTGGCCAGTCAAAATATATTGCCACTGTATAAGGAGTATTATTCTTCTGATAAATCTCCGGATCAGACCAGTTGGCCATTGTATTCATTCCCCAGCTTTTCAGGCGCGTGTGGGCAAGTTCTGTCGACCTTGCTTTCCAGTCAGTCCCATACTTCCTGTACAGGTTAGCCTCAGAAAAAATGAAAGCGGTATCATTTCCGGAAAAGCTATAAAATTGATTCAATGGTGATCCCTTTTCCGGAAGTGATTTAAAATAATGATTTCTTCCATTTATTTTTGAAGCGCCGTTATTGAATCTCACACATGTTATTCCGTGTGACCAGAAGAGATTGCCCAGTGGATCAATCAGCCACCACTGGCCGTTGATTTTTTTAACCCGGAAATTACCGGTAGCCTCTGATTTTGGCCCCCCTGTCCAGCCTCCATAGGTATCCCACTCAGATGGACCGGGAAATTTACCGATATCTTTTGTTTCATCTTCAACGGCTCTTTTCAGATCATCATTCTGATAAGTTTTACCTGGCCAGTCAAGATAAAGATACTGACCAAGAGAATCAATAAACGGGAAAAATGATGTAGAGAGGATTTTTTCAGTAGGGGGATTATATGAATTAACTCCCCTTATATCTCCGATTATAAAAGCCCCACCTTTATTGTTTTCCGAAATCTTAAGTGTAAGCGATTTGATTTCCGAAGGATCAACTGGAGCCCACAACCACATAAATCCTCCGGGCAATCCGTTCATTCCTGTGAAATATTTGCTCAAATGTTCATCCTTCGCCACAGGCTTCCTCTTAAAAACAATTTCAAGGATTTTGGATTCTCCAGGCTGGATAAAAACATCTCCATCAACCCACAGCTCTGTGCCGGTCCATGCAGATATTCGGGCAGGACCATTCCCGAGGTTCGTTATATTAATTGATATTGCATTATAATCAGTCAGGTCCCAGCTTCCATTGGGTGCAGTTAATATCAGAAAACCGTTATCTGTATTCTCCTTACTGACTTTCACAAAATGTTCATTTACCGGCTCCATCTTCAGATTTGAGACCGACATATTCTGGAAATTTTCTTTGAAATCAAACAGGTTCTGGAAGCATGGAGCATGGGGCATGGAGCACGAAGCATGGCGCATGGCGCATGGCGCATGGAGTAAGGAGCCTTCTGGACAGGAGTGGATCTCTAATGCTTCGTCAAAGTTGACCTCAAATGCTCCGATGGTGGGGGGAACATTTGCCGGTACCATGTTACCCTGGTAATCCCTTGATCCGTTATTAGGGATTATAATCCCACTGCCAGCGGCAGGAGAACCTTCGCAGAGTACAAAGTCGCCTGGTTTAGTGAAACCGGGGCCTCGAAATAAAGGATCCTGAAAAACACCAGACTGATCATCAGGCCGTTCGGCAAATTCGCCAGACCACAGGTTATGGCTGAATGTATTGTCTTTGCTCTCGCCAAAGATGAAGTTGTACTTCCCTTCTGTATAAAATATGTTATTCCTGAAATGCGTGCCTGTAGCCCAGCCATTCCAGTTGCCATGCTCAACCAGCGGGATGTTGAAGGAGGCATCATTATAAAAAGTATTGTTGTATATCCAGGTATCCTCGCACGGGCCCCAGATGGCAAAAATATTGGTTATGGCACCGTCATTAACGCTCAGGTTATAGCGGATCCTTGTCCCGACACAACCCAAATTTGACGGAGCCAGTTCAGGAGTACAAACCAGCATAAACCCGCCAGCATTATCGTGGCTGTAATTATACTGGTAAATATTATTCCTGCAGTTCCAGTCGGAATCAAAAGCCTGAGCGTCGTGTTTGCCATATGTGCCTGTGACCTCATTGAATTGAACAATGCACTTATCCGAACTCCAGGTCCAGATTCCTATACCGCCGTCACCACCGAGAGATGTTCTTTCCACATAGTTATATTCTGTGATGGCACCGTCGCAGCCTATTATAACAATGCCACTCAAACCAATGTCTTTCAGATAGTTATTCCGGATCACGACGTTTTTGCTCGGGTACCAGTAATCTCTTCTCCAGTGATCCGTCCAGCCCCAGATCCCGTTACGTTCGATCCTTTCTATCCGGCAGTCTTCAATGAGAAGATCATCAAAATTCGTTTTTTGCTGATCCGCCTTGCAATACCAGTTGATTGCATCGCCATATCCTTTCTCATGATTACAAAAGCCTGTGATATCATGAATAAATAATTTTTTCAGATGAATGTGACGGTTAGTTCCGGAGTTACTGTTGTATAAGTAAACTCCGGATTTGACATCTGCTGAATCTTTGCCGGCATCAGTAATTTCGAGGTTATTCACTTCATAATACTGAACATTATCCAGGTAAATCACATAAGGAAATTCCGCACCATCACCCCGGATCAATGGCAGTTTATCGCCACCGTATTTATCGACTACTATCGCTTTATCCGGGCTGCCCTGTCCTTTGCAATGAAGGATACCGGTCCATTCACCTCCTGATTTAAATAAAATAGTATCACCCGGACTGAACGAATATGAATTAACCTTGTTCAGGGTTTGCCAGGCTTTAACCCGTGACAGGCCAGAATTGATGTCGTTGCCGGTCCCTGGATCTACATAAAAAGTCTCAGCAGTTAATATTGCCGGTATAACAAGGAGGATAAAGAGTAACAGGTTTGTTTTCATATTTACTGATACCAGACAGTTGAATTTTAATAAACCTCCAAGGTCTTAAAGACCTTGGAGGTAATCCCTTTAATTTTATATGAATATTTCAAAATATCATTTTATAAAAGACTGAAAATGAAATACTTAAGACAACCTCCAAGGTCTTAAAGACCTTGGAGGTCTCATAGTCTGAAAAAAAAATAGGCATACTTTTCAGTATGCCTATTTTTATTATCATATCATCAGAAGGTTACTCCTTGATGAATTTTGATTTGTAGACAATGCCTCTCTGATCGGTAACATTCAGCATGTAAATGCCTGATGACAGATCGGAGACATTAATCTTCCTGTCAGGATTGTTGACACTCTTAACAAGCTGACCCAGTGAATTGTAGATGTTAATCCTCTGCAGTGGATCTTCAATGCTCAGGTATAACATATCAACAACAGGATTCGGATAGAGATGCAGCTGTTTCTGCTGAACCTTGTTATCTATACCTGTTGTGATCTCATAAACGAAATCATCGAAATATGTCCAGCCTGTATGTTCAGCATCAAAGGTCTCCTTTGTCGGTGTGATCCAGTCAGGTGAAGCCGGCATTTTACTATCAAGGAACATTGTCAGAGTGCTCCCGATATCGCCTGTTGGATTTGTCCAGTTGAGCTTCCATTCTGTCCAGTTAGCTGCAGCAGGAATATCCCAGTGAATTGCCAGTGGTTCAAGTTCTGAATCTCCACCAACGACAACCTGCTCGGAAGTGGTTACAATTGTATAAGTAGTATCATATAAAACTGTGTCTATTCCATAGACATCATATACTTTTATACTGGATTCAATCAATGGGGAAGCACCAATCATTTCTTTGCTCTTCTGAATAACCAGATTATCAACATATCCATTATCTCCGGCGCTATAAGTCCCTACAAAGCCTAAATTCAGGTTTGCCGGTGAAGTAACGGAAGAATCTTCCAGCCATGATCCCTGCTCCCATGCATAGGAAAATTGTTGCCATGCCGGAGCGTCCAGGTTCCAAACCAGCTGACCACCATCAACTGTAGCTTCTTCAGGAATAACTTCATCCGGATCACCTTCAAGGTCGTATTTCAGATCCGATCCAAGATCCAGTGTAAATTGCAATTTCCCTTTATACATGAAGGTTATATCATATGCAAAACTATCTGCAACCTGCATGCTTCCTTCAGAACCTGTCCAGGAGGGATCTCCCGGCAGCCAGAATGATGTCGGCGCAGAATATGATTCTGTTTCTACCATTTCACCATCCCAATCATTATATCCAAAGAAATTACTGCCGGACCAGTTCCAATCCATCGGTACAGGCTGTGCGCCATTAAGACCATCAAAGTTCTGTTTAGCCAGCATATCAACCGGGACAGCTGCTTCATAAAATGCGAGATCATCCACATATCCGGCATCTCCGGTTGTATTTGTCCCGACAAGATCAAATACCAGACCAGCCGGTGATGTAACTCCGGAATCAGCCAGCCATGTTCCTACTTCCCATGCAAACGAGAAATCACTCCAATCATCTGATGCAAGATTCCATGTTAATTCCGTCGCACTTGCGACTGCATCATCAGGGACAATCCCGTCTGGATCCCCCAGCAGATCATATTTGAGACTTTCGCCAAATTTCATGACTAATTGCAGCTTGCCCTTGTACAAGAAGTTCAGAGAATATGCTCCACCATCAACAATGCCGGGTAAAGTCCCTTCTGATCCTGTCCAGGCCGGATCTCCGGGCAGCCATAGTGATTTAGGCAAACTATGAGCCTGGTCTTCCGTTATTTGTCCGGTCCATTCATTCCAGCCCCAGTAATTACTGCCAGACCAGGTCCAATCCATGAGTGCAGGTGCACCAGATACATTATCAAAATTTTCAGATCCAACAGTTACCGGTGGCAGGATTGATAACAGATTTACAGTATCAGAACTTATTGGATTATTATAATCATAGACTATCGTTGAATCAATCTTAACATCGGTCGTATCAACGGTTTTTTCCAGGGCCAAAAGCTGGGCTCCTTCAGGCACAGGCATATCATCGGTGGTTATTCCATAATTTTTATAGAAAAATAAATCCACGCTAGTTTCATTGCCCTTGTACCAGAAACTCATCTGCATGTCGTCACCTTCTGAACCAAGGACCGGCAGGTAATAGTTCACATTCCTGTCCTGCTCAGAGGTATCATTATCTTCATCCACCTGCATATAATCCATGAGGCGGAGGCTCTGGAAACCGGCTTCAGAATGATTTTCTTCTGAAATAAAATCCGAGGCTTCAATTGTGCCTCCAGGGTTAATGTTGACACCCCATTCAGCACCCAGGTCGGACTTTTCAAAATCACCATTTATAAATCCAAATGGTTCTTCACCGTTATATATACCGTCAAACCATTCTCCATAATAAATATCATCAACATATGCTGAATCCCTGTATGCATACCACATTGCAGTGTTACCCCAGCCCGGGATGGTCCCAGGGAAATCCCATACAAATTCGAAATAGGTCCAGTCCGAAGTATAATCTGATTCTCCTCCGAAGTCGAATTTTATGGCATCCTGGTCAGCTCCGCCCCAGTAAGCTGTGTCTGCCCCGACGTATTCTGCCAGCGAGGGATGCAGATCAGCAAAGGTCATGCCGCAGTCTCTGTAAATGAAATTCCAGTACGATACCACGTATCCCCTGTACCAGAAACTTGCTTTCATCTTTTTCTGTTCCTGCCCGCGAACAGGATATGATACCCAGACCCAGGTTCCATATACAGGTGGTGTTTGTACCCATATTTTCATGCTGTAATTACCGGAATGGGCATACTGATCCGATTTATAGTCCTGGGGATGGGAGTATATTCCGAAATAGGAATCATCCCAGCCGGACCAGAATAAAGTACTGAATTCATGCTCTATGTTCGGGTTCTGGTGATAATTAACAGGTATATCCTGAGCCCGGACAGGAGTGCGCCATCCCATGATAAGCAGGATGACCACGATTAAGGTGAGTAATTGTTTGTTTTTCATAAGCATTTAATTGGTGTATTAGACATAATAAATGTAAAAATAACATTATTACTTAATATTTAAAGGCAGGTACCAGTTATTAACATCCAGAAGCCGGTTTTTTACCTCTTCTCTTTTTTGTTCGTCACTAAACTTGGCTGCCACTTTTTCAGCAAGATATCCGGGATCACTCCGGTGCCTGGCAATCCGCACAAGGTCGAACCAGCGATGTCCCTCAAAAGCAAGCTCCATGGCCCTTTCTTCCATTATTATATCTTCGACCGATTCTACAACACGTGGATCCTCAACGCTGAGCCCCTTTAAATTTGCCCTGATCCGCGTGCCGGTCCCCCATGCCGATGTATAAAGGAGCCCTTCATTCAAATGTGCAATTGCATCTGATCCTTTCCTTGACCTCGCATATGTTTCACAGGTTTTTAAATGAAAATCGGCAGTCCTGTAAACAAAAATCCCTGCATCATTGTCGAATGGTTCACGGTAAAGCGAATATTTTGTCACTACCGGCCGGCCATCAATGCTGTCATAAGAAACGCCTTTCCCCCTGTTCAGATCGCCCGGGTAACCCCTTGGATGGTCAGGCTGTACCTCGTACCGCATAACCCACTGTGCCTGGTATAAATTCTGGATATAATCTGCAGGTTTCATCAAATAATTCCCGCCTTCCCCATAATAAAACATATGCTGCAAACTATGTTGCTGATTGTACAACTTTGAAAAAGGAATGACCATAATAGCTTCAGTTTCAAATGCATCAGAACTGAAATTAAACTGAAAAATCGTCTTCCAGTTTATATCCTGGTAATTCCATGATACAATATATGGCAGGCGTGTTGTTCCACGCCATCCCTCTTCAGACATTATATTTAACACTTTGTCATAGGCTCTCTTTGCAAAAGCATAATTGTTCCTCCAGAGATAGATATCTCCCTGCAATGCCCAGTTTGTGAATCTTTTTACACGGATTGCATAAAATGGACTTTCTTCCAGGAGATTCATATCAAATGTATCAATAGCGATCAACTGGGACAGAAGTGTATCAAGGATCCAATCTTCAGTGTGAATGGAATCCAGTTTCGACTGCAGAGAAAGACTCTGGTTATAATCGCTCAATGGTTCTTCAAAGTAAGGTGCCTTGCCATAAATCTGGACCATTTTAAAATATACCCATGACCTTATGGTGGTCAGTTCAGCTATGTAGTTGGCATATTCAAGGTCCGAAATGTTTTGATCGTTCTCTTTTGCCCTGTGTAATTTATGAATAACTTCGTTGCAATTAACAATTACCCTGAAAAAGCCAGTTGGATCAGCATATATGTTGCCCGCACCGGCAGTGTGTTCATTAATCTGCCGGAGGTCATTATCAGCGTTTTCTGTAACAGTTAAAAGATCTCCCTGCAATTCACCAAGGATGACCAGCTGCTGCGCCACATCCTGCAAAGAGGAATATACTCCCATCACAGCGGAACGTGCAGAAAATTCATCCACATATGCTTTATCCTCAGGTAAAAGGCTGTTGTTAGGCAGGTCAAGCATCTTCTCACACGATAACATTATAATAACAATGCTGAACAATCCTGTAAACCTTAATATTTTATTCCTTATACTCATGATTGAATCATGTTCCTGTCTTTATAGTCCAATTTTAAGTCCTATAACCATTGACCTTGGTTGAGGTATTTTTCCATAATCAATACCCTGTCCCAGCGCACCGTCTGCATAGCTGAACTCCGGATCATACCCCAGATACCTGGTAGAGGTGAGCAGATTCGTCCCTGTAATATAAATGTTAAGTTCATTTATGAATGCCAGTTTTTTCGGATATGAGTAAGAAAAAGTAACACTCCTGAGCCGCAGATACGAGCCATCTTCTATCCACCTGCTGGAGAACCGGCTGTTTCCCATTGGATCTCCCCAGCTCATCACCGGGATCTCAGTGACCTGCCCATCGGAAGTCCACCTCCGGTAAACAGCAGTGGACTGGTTTTCTATACCGCTCATTGATTCGGTCTGTGATCTTAAATAATTGAATACATCACCTCCCTTGATATAATTAATAAAGAAACTCAATGAGAATCCTTTGAACGAGATTTGATTATTGAGACCAAAAATATAATCCGGATGAGGATCCCCGATTATGGTTTTATCCTGCTCATTAATTATACCGTTATCATCGAGGTCATCAAAGTGAACATCTCCGGCGCTGAACCTTCTTCCCGATTTGTCAACAAGGTTTGCTTCGTCAGCTTCCTGCCTGGTACTGAAGACTCCGAGCATCCGGTAGCCCCAGAACTGACCAACAGGCTGTCCAACCATTGTGATCTTCTCTCCTCCGGTGAAAACAGTAATCAGTTGATCACTCCCGAGTTTCAATACCTCATTTTTATATTTAGAAATAATTGCATCGACTTCCCAGCGGAATGTGCCGTCAACAGGCCTGCCATAAACTGAAAATTCAAAACCTTTGTTCTGACAGGAACCACTATTATTCATATAAGTCTCGAATCCATAATATGCAGGAAGCATTATGGCAGTTATCATATCCTCTGTAACTGATTTATACCAGTCAGCATTAACAATCAGTCTTTCCCTGAACATTGCAAGGTCGAACCCGATATTGGATTGTTTTACAGTCTCCCATTTAAGGTCCGGATTAAATAATCCATTCATCGTAAATCCGGTAATAGAATAATAAGGTACAGACCTGTAGTACAACCGTGTATAGTAGCTCATAAAATCATCGCTTCCGGTCAGGCCATAGGAGAACCTTATTTTCAGTTCATCCAGGAATTTCATAGAAGGCATAAATGGTTCGGAAGAAATACGCCACGCAATACCTGCTGATGGAAGGACAGCAAAAGGATAACCAGCCATTGAAATACCTCCGCTTGCTTCAGTCCCGAATTTTGAAGATCCGTCAATGGAAAGGTTGGCTGTCAGGATATACCTGTCTAACAGGATATAATTTGCTGACAGGAAATAGTTCAGCCAGGACCACTTTTCTTCATTTCCTCCCACTTGCTTTTCATCCGCTTTCCCTGAATTCAGGTCCTTGAACTCATCAGTCGCCGAATTCTGTGCTGCTCCAAAATCCTGCATAAGTCCATTGATAATATATCTTGCTCCCGCATCGAGCGAAACGTCATGAATATAACTGAACCTGTTAATATAGCTTAGCCTTACATCTCCCATGAGTGAATAAAACTGGTTGACTTTAACCTTCATGGATCTTTCAGCGGAACCATCTCCCTGCGGTGCAACTCCAAGGGAGGGAATAAAGATCCTTTCATTGGATTTTAGCCTGTCAAGTCCAAACTGCCCTCTGGCAGACAACTTATCTGTTATTTTAACATTGAGGTAAGAAACACCAAGGAATTTTGATGTTGCATCAGTGGCTTCCACTTTGTTTACAATTACAGCAGGGTTACTCAGGCCAAAATCATCAATATCATCATAAACCGGGAGGCTGAGTCCATCCTGATCCTTCTGATGCACTGTCAGCATAGGTGATTTTATCAGGCTTGCAAATATCGGATTTGTTTGCCAGTATGACCCGGTTTCCATCAGGTCATAACGTCCGTTTGTGTAACCAAGATTAAAACCTATATCAAATTTCGGAGAAACCTGGACAACAGAATTGAAACGGAAATTAAGCCTGCTGTAACCTGCATTCTTAATAATGGCATTATTTGAAAGATATCCCCCTGAAAGTGAATACCTGGCCCGCGCATCTCCGCCTCTTACTATAAGATGAGCATCATAAAGACGTCCGGTACGGAAGACTTCATTCTGCCAGTCAGTGTTATTGTCATATCTTGACCTGTATAAGTACCCAGGATTATATTCAAGAAACGGATATTCCTCGAAAATCTCAGTACTGTTCATACCTGAGTTATACAACTGCTCCATTATATATGAACTGTGATGGTTCGCATCCATCAAAGGGATCTTCCTGGGCGTGACAGAAATACCCCCCGAAACAGTAACATCCAGCGTAGTTTTTCCGCCCCTGGGAGGAGTAGTTGTTATCAGCAAAACCCCATTCGAACCCTTTATGCCATATAAGCCACAGGACACTGCATCTTTTAATAAAACTATGCCGGATATATCCCTTTTGTCAATATCAACGAGAGGATTATGATGGTATCCATGAATAACAGGGTCTTTAAATCCTTCAGACCTTATGATCATTCCATCAACTACAACAAGAGGTGTTGAAGAGGGGAATAATGAAGGATAACCTCTTGCATGCAAATAGGCTCCCTCCCCTGGCATTCCTGACCGGTTAATAACCTGCAAACCTCCCACTTTTCCCTGAAAATCCTGGCAAAAAGATGAAGCAGTTGATTTTTTGAAGTCTATATTATTCCCGGGATCGACTGCTCCGGCTATATCTTTTAAAGGCACTTCCCGGAATGTTGTAGTTACCGGATCAGTCAGCGAACGTTCATTTTCTCCAACCAGCCATATCTCAATATTCTCCCTGCCATTAATAAAGATTGTTTTCGATTTATAACCGGGATATGAAACATAAATTTGCTCATTCCTGTCAGGAAGCCTGATCTCAAATTTGCCTTCACTGTCACTATTGACCGGGTCAGTTGCAGAATTAACTGCCCTGATGCCAATATCACTCAGGGCAAGACCTGTAGATGCAGAATAAACAGTTCCTTTAACCAGGAAGACTGTATCCTGCCCATGCAGCGTGGGGCTGTTTAATATAAACAGAGATAATATGACCTGCAAAAACCAGTATATTTTGTTATGGTACATATATCTCATCCGGAGTTAGTTTAATATAGTCAACATAGATGGAATTATATCCGGCAACATATTCTTTAACTATGGCAAATCTTAAAGTTTTAGTACCAAACTTTTCAAAAGTATGAGTTCCGGAGACAACCGGTTTCCAGGCTACCTTTGTCCAGTTATTAACAGGCGGACCAATGTTGATGTATTCCCCTGTTACATCATCTTTTAAGAATACCTGGTAATATGCAGGCCCCTGTTTTGGACCTGTCCATGTGATCCAGTAAGTTGTTTGCAGGACCATATCCACATCGAATTCAAGCCAATCTCCCACAAACTGGCATCCATACATCACATATGTACCGTTGGTTGCCCTGGAGTCACTTAATTGTTCAACAATATAGGTAGTATTAGAAACTCTCCTGTTTTCCTTCCGGTCGCACTCAATAGTTATTGGCAGCAGGAAAAAGCTCCTTGGGATTGTTAACCCATCCAATACATGAACAATTCCATTACTGACCTCAAGATCAGCCTGCAGGAAGTTCATGTCTGACCTGGCCACTTTTTTACCTGTAACCGATACAATAGTATCAGGAATAATATCCACTGTATATTTATCATTCGCAAAACATCCGTTAAATGCTATAAATAATACCTGGTTATAGGTCTTCTCATCCATTTCATTTACTTCTCCGAAATATCCTGAAATAGAATTCATGGCAATGATTACATCCCGGTTCCGGGGCAAAAATCCGGTGAATTCATCCGTTTCATCATTCAGTGCTGCAATATTATCCAGATAATAGTTTTCAGTTTTCCATACCGTATCATAAATGGCATCCCCATTATCATTAACACCAATGCGAACACTCTTTTCAAAGTCTATTGACCTGATATCCATGGAATGAAGGAAGTTTTTGAAAATATTGAATGAGGAGTCAAGCTGCATAATATATTCATATACATTAGGCTTTGGCACCAGTAATTTGTCAATTTCATGGATCACACCATTCTGGCAATATTTATCCACATAGTCCATGTTTATATTCGCCCCGGAAATAATGAAGCCGTTACTGCC
>JBGPAO010000004.1:0-35347 GCA_041480755.1 Bacteroidia bacterium | reverse complement strand
TTTAGCAATTTAACCATATATCAATTTAACCATATAATCACTGACAACGGCAGAACTACTTTTCTCTGGAATCTTCCAGATATTTCTGATAATACTTAAGATATAATTCATTCCGGAATTTATCAGCCCGCACCTTCCTTTCATCGTATTCCTGTTTGCTCTCGGATTTCCTGCGTTCCTCAAATAACCTTGTTTCGTCCATTTCAGCTTTTAATTCATCAAAATAATAGAACTCGGCGAAAAAGCGGGGAGATACCTCATAAAGGAATATGTTACCGTCGTTCGATCCGGTTACTATGTATTTACCGTCATGGCTGAAATCAGCAACATTAACAATATCCGGATGGTCGACAAAAGTGTAAATGCATTGACCGGATTTTACGTCCCATAATTTTGCTGTTTTATCGTAGGAGGCACTGACAACGAATTTCCCGTCAGGACTGAAACGAACGTACATTACCGCATATTGGTGCCCCAGTAAAAGTTTAAATATCTTACCGGTAGAGACGTCCCAGATTTTAATTGTTTCATCTTCAGATGCACTTGCCACCAATTTCCCATCCGGACTGAAATCCAGTGAATAGATATTGCCGCCATGTGCGTTTATTGAGCGGACTAATTCTTTTGTTTCAGCATCCCATATCTTAATGGTCTGATCGAGTGATCCGCTGGCAATATATTTATTGTCGGGACTTATTGCGACTGCCAGGACAGTTTTTGAATGACCCTCAAAAGAATAGATAATTTCACCCGACCCTAAATCCCACAATCTGAATTTATTAAGGAGATCAGTGCTCAGGAACCTGGTCCCGTCAGGAGTGAACCTGGTATTCCAGATATGAGTTTTGTGTCCTGTAAATGACCGGGAAGTCCCGTTTTCAATATTCCACAAAAAGATTTGAGTACCCCCTGAACTCAGGAGATATTTACCATCCGGTGAAAACTCGAGAAATTGAACCTTCCCCAGATGTCCTTCAAATGTGCGTATCACTTCACCGGTCTCAGTATTCCAGAGATAAATCATTTTATCTTCCGATCCTGATGCAATGATTTTGTCGTCAGGACTAAATGCCAAAGCCATTACAGGCTCTTTATGCTTACTCAATATCCGGATGAGACTTTCATCTTTTTGAGCCTCAATTCCCGGGGATATTAAAAAAAACAAAAAAGCGGCTGTTATTATACGGGGGAAACAGGTCATAGTTAAAAAATTAATGTTTTAAGAAAGGGCTTTTGGAAGCTCAACTGTAAAGGTTGTTCCTTTACCTGGTTTACTTACAACTCTGATGCTTCCATTATTAAGATTAACAAATTCCCGGCATAGTATAAGTCCAAGCCCGGTACCTTCTTCATTAGCGGTTCCTGTGGTGGAGAAATGGGTATCAATCCTGAACAGTTTACCAAGATTTTCTTCATTAATACCAACTCCGGTATCAGTTATTGAGATTTCATGAGTATTCGGTTTTTCATGGCTGGTAATAGTTATTTTACCAGTTGGTCTGGTGAATTTAATTGCATTTGAAAGGAGATTCCTTATAACAGTGCTTATCATATTTTCATCACACTGAACAAATGTTTTTGGCTTGACTGAATGAGTGACATGGATATTTTTCTCTATTGCGGATATCTCAAGGAGCGAAATATTTTTAGTTACCAGGCTGTTCAGATCAACAGGCACAGACTGAAGGTTCATTCTGCCTGTTCTGGCCCGGGACCAATGCAGAAGGTTATCAAGTAAATTGAAAGCCTGCCTTGATGATTCACTTATCATTTTGATAAATGTCAGTACTTCTTCTTTGTCATACGTGGAATAATGCTTAATCAGGAGGTCTGAGAAATTAAGGATTGAATGGAAGGGATTTTTAAGGTCATGGGCAATAATCGAGAAAAATTTATCTTTTTCAGCATTTGTCTCCAGTAGTTCTTTTTCTGATTTTAACAGTGTCTCTTCGGATTTCTTGAAGGTTGTGATATCACTGAAAACCACAAATATCCCTTTGGTTTCTTTATCCTGTTTCAGCGAGGTGGCTGTAACGAGAATTGTGGAAAAATCCTTATCTGTTTTCCTGATCGGGATCTCAAAAGTAACTGTATCACTTTCATTAAGTTTCTTAAAGTTTTCAACTATCAGGTCCTTGTTGTCACGGCTTACAAACTGCAGCAAAGACTTGTTGATCATTTTCCCTTTTTCTGTCCCGAAGATCTTTTCTGTCGCAGGATTAATAAATGTGAACCGGTTTTGAATATCGAGTACGCCTATACCTTCTGATTGATTCTCAATCAGAAAACGGAATTTTTTCTCACTTTCCGAAAAACCCTGCAGTGCTTTTTTATAATCAGTGATATCACGGGAAATACTTGCAATTGCAATCATCTTGTTCTTTTCATCATGAACCGGAAATTTTTTTACAAGTGAATATATTGTCCGGCCGTCGGGATATACAAACATTTGTTCATTAACAAGTGTCTGGCCTTTTTTTAATAACATGGTCTTTTTATCATCTTCAACATATTGCCTGACATGAGGAGCGTCGCCATAGATCTCAATATCTGTTTTCCCGATCAATTCTTCTGCATTCTTTTTCCCTGCTGCAATTGTATTTGCCCTGTTGGAAGCAATTATCCTCAGGTTCCTGTCCTTAATCACCGCGTGATCCTCAGTATTCTCCACTATAGCAGCAAGAAGATTTTTGTCCAGTTGTACCATTTTCCTGTCGGTAATATCAAATGCAGTACCAAGAACCAGGGATGGTTTCTTTTTATCATCCGGAAAGATAAAGGAACGTGACCATATCCATCGTACAATGCCTTCAGGAGTTTTAAGCCTGTACTCCATATCAAATCCTTTGCCTTTTTCTAACTGCTGATAGGCATTTTTTACCATTGGGATATCCTCAGGGTGGACTGTCTTTAGAAATGAGCCAGGTTTAGCATACAGACTTTCTATCGGATTTCCATATACCTTTTCATATTTTGGACTGATATACAGAAGTTTATCCGATTTCAGGTCATGAATCCAGAAAACCTCTTCTATGGTTTCCATAAGCATTCGAAAAAGTTCTTCCTGTTGCCTGAGTTGTTCCTCTGATTTAAGATCCTCTGTTATATCCCTGGCTAATCCTTCAACAGCGATCACTTTACCGTATTCATCTATAACAGGGATCTCAGTTTGATAAAATATGCGTGTTGAACCATCCCTGTGATAAAGTTCGCTTGTATAGGGCGGCTGTTTAATCCCTTTGAGACTAAGTTCAGAATGTGCCAGTGCTTTCTTATTTATGTCCGCATCTGTAAGGAATTCCCTGAAATTCCTCTGTGCTTCTTCCTGGGAATAACCAAGCAATTTTATTACTGATGGACTTATATAAGTGGTCATTCCATGTATATCGCGTGAATAGAATAAATATTCTGCCCCAAGACTTTCTATAAGCCGTTTGAATTTCTCTTCCCTGGTGCGAAGGATTTCGGCCAGAGCTTTCTGGCTGGTCAGATCATTAATGACATAGAAACTATAATTTAATCCCCTTATATTAAACTCGTGAGAATGAATCTCAACAGGCAATGATTTGCGGTTTTTTGTCAGCAGGATTTGTTCATGCTGGAGTACCTGTCCGTACTGTATTTCACTTGATGGCTGCCTGAACTCTTTCTTATCAAACAGATCTGAAACGCTTATTTTCCTGAATTCTTCCTCTGAATATCCAAAGGCTTTTCTTGCAGCCGGATTAGCCATAATTATTCTCGCAGGCTGATTTCCGGTTTTTTCTTTTTGAAGAAGAATGATGCAGCCATGCTTGTTGAATAATTCTGAAAATAGTGAATCTTCTTCCGGTCCGCGAGGTGTCTGTTCTTTTAACTCCTTCGTCAGCTTTTTGACCTTTTTTTCGAGCTCTTCTTTAGCCCGCATCAGTTCCTTATGTGACAGCTGATCTTCCATAAAAGTTGTTCAAAATAGTAAAATAAACTGGAACCGTTAAAAAAAAGGACCATTTTTTGATGTAATAAATAAAAAACCTGGCTGTATGTTCAGCCAGGCTGTCTTAGGTTTAGTGGTTAGAACGACTAATTAGTAATCAGTGTTAGAAATGCGTTCTGAAGTAAAATTATAGAAATTTTCCATATTTGCAATACCTCTGGCTGTCATTTATTTTTCGGTAGAAATTTTACAAAGAACCGGAAATGATCTATTTGATATGAAAATCATTTTAAAAGGTCCTGATATATTGTAAGATTCTCTGTATCGAAAATGGCAAAAATGATCTTTTCGATTTTCCGCTTTTCCTTGAAAAAATTCTTTACCTCCCTGACCGCAATCGAAGCTGCCCGGCTTTTCGGGAAGCCGTATACGCCAGTGCTTATATTTGGAAAGGCAAGGCATTTAAGGTTCATGTTATCAGCAATCCTGAGACAGTTCCTGTAACAGCTGGCCAGCAATTCATCCTCATTACTGTTACCCCCTTTCCAGACAGGTCCCACAGTATGTATCACAAATTTAGCAGGGAGATTATAACCGCTTGTAACTTTTGCCTCGCCCCCAATACATCCGCCAAGGGTCTTACACTCCTGGAGAAGTCCGGGACCGGCAGCTCTGTGGATAGCACCATCCACACCTCCGCCTCCAAGCAACGAAGAATTGGCCGCATTAACTATTACATCAATAGATAAGGTTGTAATATCACCATGAAAAATTTCAATCTGAACCGTTTTCATGATCTTCTGATTTGAGCGCCAAGTTTTTTTTCGAAGACTCCGGCAAGGTTGTTGATTGACTTCTCTATCAGGCCATCAGTAAGTGTTCTGATTTCATCCTGCAGCACAAAACTCACAGCATATGACTTTTTATCCTTTTCTATTTTATCTCCTTCGTAAACATCAAAAAGAATTACTTTTTTAAGGAATTTTTTTTCTGTTTGAAAGGCAAGTTTTCTGATTTGTTCAAATGTGATTGTCTTTTCAAGCATCATTGACAGGTCACGTATGACCTCCGGGAAGCGGGGAAGCTCCCTGAAGGTGACAGGTTTGGTGCTGAGCATTCCTGACAGTAGCTTCCAGTTCAGATCTGCAAAGAAGACAGGGGTTTTGAGATCAAAGAACCTGAGCCATTTATCATGTACTATTCCCATAACTGCAATTTCATTCTCATCCTTCACGAAAGCAATACCTCCATCAATAAAATCTACGGCTGAAGCAGGAGGCAAAACATCGTAATTATAAATTCCAGTCCTAAGGAGAATGCTTTCAATATATGATTTCAGTTCATAAAATGATGAAGCCCTGTCCTTCTCAAACCAGTTGCCATCAGACCTGTTACCTGTTGAAAAAATCGCAAGATGCAGCTCTTCAGGGTAATTGTCAAGAATATCGTTATTACTGTCTTTTTCATTAAAGTAATAACAGTTACCGAATTCATAGAATCTGAGATTTGGCCGCTGCCTGTTTATGTTAAATGCAATACTCTCCATTCCTCCAAAGAACAGTGTGTTTCTAAGACGATTAAGATCGCTGCTTAATGGATTAAACAAATGGATAGCAGTTTTATCGTCCTTATAATACATCTCTTTTGAAAGGGAATTATTCATGATTTCATTAAACCCACTGGCCGTAAGATAGTCTGATATAACGTTAATAAGCCTGAGGTTATCAGGTTTTTGGATGTGGGAAAGAACCGAAGTGATATTCTCGTCCATGATGATATTATTGTAACCGTACATCCTCAGTATTTCCTCAACAACATCAGCTTCTATGGTAACATCAACCCGGTAAGTGGGAACAGATAGAACCATTTCATCATCATTTTCTTTAAGGATGTTGATCTCAAGGGCATTCAATAACTTTTTAATAATTTCTTTGTCCAGCCTGTTCCCGATAAGACGGTTGATATTTTTGAAAGAAACTTTGACCTGGACAGGCTTAACCGGTTCCGGGCAGATATCAACCACGGATGAAGAAATTTTGCCGCCGGCAATAGAACGGATAAGCATAGCAGCCCGTTTCAGGGCATATACAGTTATAGCAGGATCGGTTCCTCTCTCAAACCGGAATGCCGCATCAGTATTTAGCCCGTGTCTCCTGACAGTCCTCCTGATAAAAGTCGGATTGAACCATGCGCTTTCAAGGAAAATATTTTTTGTATGTTCAGTTACACCTGATTCTGCGCCGCCAAAGACTCCCGCAATGCACATTCCTTCTTTGCTGTTGCAAATCATAAGATCGTTCCGCGATAGTTTTCGCTCAATTCCATCAAGAGTAATAAAATGTGTACCCTCTCCCAGTGTCTTTACCACAACCTTGTTGCCTTTAATCTTCTCAGCATCAAAGGCATGGAGCGGCTGACCGAACTCATGCAGAACAAAATTCGTAATATCAACGACATTATTAATCGGATCAAGGCCTATTGAAAGGAGCTTGTTTTTCAGCCAGACAGGAGATTCGGCCACTGTAAGCCCGGTAATTGTAATTCCTGAATATCTCCTGCATCCTTGTGGATTTTCAATGACAACATCGATCGCCAGATCATTATTATCCTGGACAAAATCTTCTATCCCTGGCTTTTTAAGTTCAACTTTACCCTTCAGGCTTAAGAACGCAGCAATATCCCTGGCCACACCGAAATGTGAAACACTTTCAATTCTGTTAGGGGTCAACCCTATATCAAAAATGATATCAGAAGTGATATTGAAATATTCTGAAGCCGGAACCCCGACTTTTGCATCAGGTGGAAGAACCATAATCCCTTCATGAGAAGACCCCAGCCCCAGTTCATCTTCAGCACAGATCATCCCCTCAGATACTTTACCCCGCAGTTTCGTCTTTTGAATTGTCATACTATCATCGCCTTTGTAAAGTGTTGTGCCAATAGTAGCTACCACTACCTTCTGGCCCTTCTTTACATTTGATGCCCCGCATACAACCGGCAAATAGCTTCCCTGCCCAATATCCACTGTTGTCAATGAAAGCCTGTCGGCATCCGGATGCTTTTCGCAGGTCATGACTTCACCGATGACACACCCCCTGAGGCCTCCGCGCACAGATTCAGAAGTTTCAATACCCTCAACCTCAAGTCCGATGCCTGTCAGAATATCGGCAAGTTCTTTTGCATCAATATTGACATCAATGTAATCCTTAAGCCAGTTTAGCGAGATTTTCATTTTAACTGATAAGTGAAAATTGATTCGTAAATGTAGGGAAAAATCTTCACTCAGACATATTTTTCTATCTTTGTAAGTCGTTTAAATTTAAGGTTGTGAAGAAGGATCAGGAAAAATTATTCCTCGTGACAAATGATGATGGCATTCATGCCAAAGGAATCAAAGTGCTTACTGAAATTGTAAGGAAACTTGGAAAAGTATATGTTGTTGCCCCCCAGGAAAGCCAGTCCGGGATGTCACATGCAATTACTGTAAAAACACCTATCAGGATAAGAAAAGTTTTACATGAAGATGGTTGTTTTATTTACAGCTGTAACGGAACTCCGGTTGATTGTGTCAAGCTGGCTCTTAATAAACTTCTCGACAGGCGTCCTGATATGATTATTGCAGGGATAAACCATGGCTCCAATTCATCAGCCAGTATCGTCTATTCGGGCACAATGGCTGCTGCAATTGAAGGCTGTATTAACGGAATACCCTCAATCGGACTGTCGTTGCTGGATTATTCACCTGATGCTGATTTCAGCGGTATAGTGAAGCATGTGGAGAAAATCATTATTAAGGCTTTGGAGCATGGAATACCGCAGGACACATGCCTGAATGTGAATTTCCCGGTTAATCATTCAGGAGAAATTAAAGGTATAAAGATATGCAGGCAGACAAAGGGTGTATGGGTGGAGGAATTTGATCAGCGTACCGATCCACAGAACAGGACATATTTCTGGTTAACAGGTGATTTCCATAACCTGGAGCCTGATGCAAACGACACTGATGAATGGGCATTGCATCACAATTATATATCAATAGTACCGGTTCACCCTGACTTCACATCTTACGCAGCCATGCCACATCTCAAAAAATGGAAATTTAACTGATGAAATCAAAAATAAATAATATCTGGCTCGGTTTTATCCTGGGTTTATTGGTGCCGGTGATCACAGTTTTAATTGCCTACAAAATTCGCTTCAGTCAGTATGAATTAAATGAATTTTTCAGAGCGATGATACAGAATAAGGTACTGAGTTCACTTCTAAGTTTATGTGCAATTCCTAATCTACTCGTTTTCTTAATATTTATCTGGCTGAACTATCTCTATTCCGCAAGGGGTGTACTGTTAAGTACCTTTATTGTCGGATTCGTTATTGTTGGTTTCAAGTTTCTGCTATAGATGAAATATTATCTCATTGCTGGAGAAGCATCAGGCGATTTACATGGGTCCAACCTGATGAAAGGAATCCGGGAGGCAGATAAAAATGCAAATTTCCGGTATTTCGGAGGAGACCTGATGCAGGCCCGGGGAGGTACACTGGTGCGGCACTACAGGGATATGGCTTTCATGGGTGTAGTAAAAGTAATTCTGAATCTTTCAACCATTACCAGGAACCTTAATTTTTGCAGAAATGATATTCTTGATTTTCAGCCTGATGTGATTATACTCATAGACTTTCCCGGATTTAACCTGCGCATAGCGAAATATGCCGGGAAGAAGGGCTTAAAAGTCTTTTATTACATCTCTCCAAAAGTCTGGGCATGGAATAAAAAACGTGTAAAAACCATCAGGGAGACAATAACTAAAATGTTTGTCATTTTCCCATTTGAGGTAGAGTTTTACAGGAACCATGATATCCAGGCAGAGTATCATGGAAATCCAATACTGGACGCCATCAGCGAGAAATCAGGCGGAACAGGCAGGATTCCGGGAAAGGTTGCTGATGAACTAAGTTCCGGTGAGCCTGTCATTGCATTGCTTCCCGGCAGCAGGAAACAGGAAATTCATTATTGCCTTCCGGAAATGCTGGCAGTAATTTCTCAGTTCCCGGGATACCGCTTTATAATTGCCGGGGCTCCTGGTTTGGAACCCTCCATATATAACAGATACTTAAAAGGCTATGATGCCAGTATAGTTTATAACCAAACCTATGACGTGTTAAAGCATGCAGCGGCAGCTGTCGTGACGTCCGGAACAGCCACACTGGAAACAGCATTAATGATGGTTCCGGAAATAGTATGTTATAAAATGGGCTCTATTACCTATCACGTTGGGAAACACTTTGTCCATATACGCTTTTTTTCACTGGTTAACATTATAATGGGAAAGGAAGTCGTAAAGGAATTGCTTCAGTTCAGACTCAGGAACAGGATCAGTGAAGAGCTTAAAAGAATATTGTCCGATAATGATTATCGCCAGGCGATGCTTGACAGTTATGTTAAGCTGAGAGAAATGCTTGGGCAACCCGGAGCCTCCGGAAGAGCCGGCAAGCGAATGGTTGAATTGCTTAAAGAATCATGAGGTACAGAATCTAGTGATAAAGAATCAGGATAAAAAAATCATGAGTTAACAAATCTGAGACATGAAGCTGAAATTCTCCCTTTTTTTCCTGCTTCTTCTGCTTTTAACAAATTCCAGAGGCCTTACACTGGATGTGCGTATACGGCTTTTCCATCCAAGCCTTATTAGTTCAGTAATGATAAATTGCAGTGAAGGGAGCTATTCTCTGGTGTCTCCGGGTTGTGATGAAGAGGCAATAGAAAGCGGAAATAATATTTTTTTAAGAGTATACCGGGATGAATTATGGTTGAGGCATAAAAATGGCGAATGGTCGCAGGTACAGGATATACTTTTTATTCCGTTGACTGAGAAAAGCAGCCTGAGTTTCAAGCCGGCCGATCCGGCGCTACAGGGCAGGGAATACCTCGGAAAAATCAGTGCAAGCCTGTCCAATGGAAACATTGCACTGATCAATATTATTGATCTTGAGAAATATGTCATGGGAGTTGTATTGTCTGAGGCAGGGCCTGCTGTCCCGGATGGTTTCTATAAGGTACAAGCTATCATCTGCCGTACTTATGGCATAAGAAATCTGGAAAAACACGCTGGTGAAGGTTTTAATCTTTGCGATAATGTTCATTGCCAGGTATATAAAGGAATGCATCGCTGGAATGAGAATATTGAGATTGCAGTGGAGGCGACAGAAGGTCTGATTATTACGGGTTTAGACTCAGTTCCCGCAATTGCAGCATTCCATTCGAATAGCGGAGGAGAAACCCAGGGATCAGAAAAAGCCTGGCTTACTTCAGTGCCTTACCTGAAAGCTGTGCTTGATCCCTTCAGTATCGGACAACCGAATGAGCGATGGGAAGTGGTCATAAGTGCAGAAAAATGGTTTGATTATCTAAAAAAGAATGGCTTTATTATCAGTAAAAAGCCTGATTATAAACGCTTTGAATTTTCACAACAACACCGGACAATCTATTACCAGGCCATGGATCATAAAATCGAATTCAGGAAAATAAGGGAAGACTGGAATCTTAAGTCGGCATTTTTTTCAGTCGTTTATGATGACGGTTTATTTATTCTGAAGGGAAAGGGTTATGGCCATGGTGTGGGACTCAGCCAGGAAGGCGCCATAAATATGGCCAGAAAAGGTTACCATTACTCGGATATCCTTAATTTCTATTACAATAATATTCATATTATCGACTACCGGTTGTTAACAATTCCCGGACTGAATTGACATGCAGATTAGACGTCAGTAAGGACATTTTAGATATTTTTGTGATTTAGACCAAACCACCATCAGATGTTTGCTCTCTTTAAAAAAGAAATAACGTCGTTCCTGAGCTCTCTTTCAGGATTCGTGGTCATTATCGTTTTTCTAACTGCCAACTGGGCAGCACTATGGTGGACGTGGATTAAGGGAAATTTGAATATTATGAACAATGGCTATGCTACACTCGAATCATTATTTATGTTTGCTCCATGGATTTTCCTTTTTCTCATTCCGGCAATCACAATGAGGACATTTGCAGAAGAGAAAAAAAGCCGTACCATGGAGCTGCTTCTGAGCAGGCCGCTCTCCGATATGCAGATCATACTGGCAAAATACCTTGCCGTAATGGTATTGATTTTATTATCCATCCTGCCTACACTTGTTTATTTTTATTCGGTCGGCCGTCTCAGCAGTCCCCCTGGAAACATAGACTCCGGCGGCACATGGGGCTCTTATGCAGGGTTGCTTTTCCTGGCCGGCATTTACGCAGCCATAGGAGTATTCGTTTCTTCACTTACTGAAAACCAGATAGTTTCATTTATCATTTCCCTGCTCATCTGCTTTCTATTTTTCAAAGGTTTTGATAAACTCTCACAGGTTGACAGTTTCAGCGGAATATCAGCTTTCGTAGTCAGACTGGGCATTAATGAACATTACCTCTCAATGAGCAGGGGAGTTCTTGATACAAGAGATATGCTTTATTATTTCAGCGTGATCATCATATTTCTGTTGCTTACTAAAATTGTATTACAAAGCAGGAACTGGTAGTTTTTTATTTTATAATGAAAAGGTCCAAAATCAGAAATCAGCATATAGTTGAACTTGTAATCACCCTGGTGATAATAATCCTATTGAATTTATTAGGATCATCTTATTATTACAGGTTTGACCTGACGTCAGAAAAACGGTTTACCCTTTCACCTGCGACCAAAGAAATATTAGACAGCCTGGATGATATGGCCTATATCAAAGTTTACCTCGATGGCGAACTTCCTGCAGGCTTCATACGGATGAAAACAGCGATCAGGGAGCTTCTTGATGAATTCCGATGGTATTCGCCAGTCAATATCCGCTACAATTTTATCGATCCTCTTGAAGAACCTGATCCGGGTATCCGGAGAAACATAACTGCCCAGCTGTATAAGTCGGGCCTTCAGCCTACCAATATTCAGGTTAAGCAGAAAGACGGAAGTACAATGCAAAAGATCATATTTCCGGGAGCAATAATTTCCTATGCCGGTGTGGATGTCGCTGTCAACCTGCTTAAAAATAATCCCGGGGTTAATGCTGAGGTCAACCTTAATAATTCAATCCAGTCTCTGGAATATGAATTCATAAGTATGATAAGGAACCTGAACAGCAATAAAATTGAAAAAGTAGCTTTTATCGAAGGACACGGTGAACTGGATGAACTGCAGACAGGGGATATAACCAAAAGCCTGGCCAATTTTTACCAGGTCGACAGGGGGACAATAGGAGGAAAATACGGATGCCTGGATAATTACGAGGCTGTTATCATTGCCAAACCAATGCAGAGGTTCAGTGAAAGCGATAAGTTCGTGATCGATCAATATATAATGAAAGGAGGCAGGGTGCTGTGGCTGCTTGATGTTGCGAGAGTCAGCCTGGACAGTCTCCTGGATGGTTCTACATTCGCATTTTATTCACCACTGAACCTTGATGACCAGTTGTTCCGGTATGGTATAAGGATAAATCCGGACCTGGTTAAAGATATTCAGTGTCACGTTATACCTGTTAACAAAGGGCTTGTCGGAGGAACCCCTCAATGGAGCCTCAGCCCCTGGTATTATTTCCCGGTAATATCTCCTGCGAATAATCATCCGATAACAAAAAGCCTTAATATGATAAAGTTGGAATTTGCCAGTTCCATCGATACTGTCGGAGAACCCGGATATATTAAAAAGGATATTCTGCTTGCCACTTCTCCTTATGCAAAACGAGTTCAACTGCCTGAGATGGTATCTCTCAGGGAATCTGATATTACACCTGATGAATCTGAATACAACATGCCTAATGTACCTGTCGGGGTGCTGCTGGAGGGCTCATTTGAATCAGTATTTAAAAACCGGGCGGTGCCTGCAGGAGTGTCCGGCAGTCCGGCAGGGATCAGGACATCCGGTGCAGGAACCAGTATGATTGTAGTTTCGGATGGCGATATAATCAGGAATGAGGTAATGTCAACTCCTGATGGCCCGGTTATTGAGCATCTGGGATATGACCGTTATACTTCACAGGTTTTCGGGAATGCTGACTTTATTCTTAACGCCGTAAACTATATGACTGATGAGACAGGACTTATAACATTGCGTGGAAGGGAATTCAAACTGAGACTTCTCGACAGGCAAAAGGTCCGGGATGAAAAGCTGAAATGGGAGCTGATTAATCTTGCACTCCCCATGATCCTTATCATCCTTATAGGTGTGGCAATGCATATCTACAGGAAGAAAGCATACAGATGAAAAAGAAATACTGGCTTTATATTTTGTTTGTCTGCCTTCTGGCTATTACCGTTATGACCTTGCTTAACAGGAGGTCGGGTACATTTAAAGGCGATGAGAACCAGTTTGCTATCAAAGATACCGGCAGCATCGATCTTATCGAGATCAAATCACATGAAAATACAGTTATCCTTGAAAGAATGCAGGGACGATGGATGGTTAACGGTCATTATTCAGCCAGTAATAAAAAGATCGCAGGACTTCTGATGATTATTTCCAGGCTGCAGGTGAGCGCTCCTGTCCCGGGAGCAATAAAGTACGAGATTACCGGCAAGCTTAAAGATGAAGGAAAAAGACTGATGGTCGTGACGGACAGGAAAAGTCCGCATGTGATCTTTATGTATCATGATACTGTTTATACATATACAACCTACATGATGCTGGAATATTCAGATCAGCCATTCAGGGTTGGTATACCGGGATATCCGCAAAAAAACATGTCAGGACTTTTTGTGGATGAGCCCGGTTACTGGAGGGATAATTCTATATTCAGGCTTAACGAGGATGAAATAATTTCAGTCAGTATGTATAATGGGATGTATCCTGATAGATCTTTTTATCTTGTGAATAATGGGGATTCAGGATATAAGCTGTATACATATTCCGACAGCGTGGAAATCAAGGATTTTGTTAACGAACAGGTCAGACAATACCTGAGTTATTTTTCATCAGTATCATTTGAAAGGTTTCTTTCGGATGAAGAAAAAACGGATCAGCCTGGTCTGAAGGAAGCCAAACCGGATAATATTATCACAGTTACTGATTCAAGGAACAATGTAATAAAAGTCGAAACTTTTCGGTGGTATGATCCGGGACAGGAGGGGCAGCCCGTGCCTGACCTGAACCGGCTTATAGCGGTAATCAACGACACAGACGTGGTTGTTGCCAGGTATGTAGAATTAGACCCCGCAATTAAAGATATCGGCTATTTCCTTGAAAAGGAAAAAAATAATTTGTATAATTGACATAAAGAATAACCATCTTAATTTAAAAAACTTACGATGAAATTTGTTGTATCGAGTACAAATCTGCTTGCTCATCTTCAGGCAGTTAGCAGGGTAATCAGTGCAAAAAACACATTACCCATTCTTGATAATTTCCTTTTTAAACTTGACGGCAAGGATCTGGAGATCACTGCTTCGGACCTTGAGACCACTCTGGTGACGAAGATGGGTCTTGAAAATACTGCTGATTCGGGTGGAATAGCCATCCCTGCAAGGATTCTGACCGATACATTAAAAGAATTCCCTGAGCAGCCGCTGACTTTTGAGGTCAACCTGAATAATCTTTCTGTTGTTATCAGCTCTGAGAATGGGAAGTTTACCATAGTCGGGCAGAATGCCGCTGACTTCCCGCAAATGCCGGTTGTTAAGAAAGATAAAAAATCCACTGTTGAGGTAGCTCCTGATCTTTTGCTGAACGGGGTTTCCAAAACACTTTTTGCAACTGCAGATGATGAGCTGAGGCCCGTTATGAATGGTATCCTCGTTGAACTTTCACCTGATGACCTTACTTTTGTTTCCTCTGATGCGCATAAGCTGGTCAGGTATAGAAGGACAGATGCCAAATCTGAGGAAAGTTCGTCATTTATTCTGCCTAAAAAGCCTGCAGGAGTTTTGAAGAATGTCCTGCCCAGGGTGGAAAATACGGTGCTGCTTGAGTTTGATGACAAGAATGCTTTCTTTAACCTGGGAGATTACAGGCTTGTCTGCCGCCTTGTTGAGGGAAATTATCCTTCCTATAATTCTGTGATCCCCAAAAACAATCCCAATAAGCTTACAATCGGCAGGGTTGAATTCCTTAACTCCCTGAAACGTGTTTCAGTATATTCAAACCAGGCAAGCAACCTGGTGAAATTACAGTTAACGGGTAATCAGCTTACAGTATCAGCGCAGGATCTTGATTTTTCGATTTCAGCTTATGAAAGGCTGAACTGCCAGTATGAAGGTGATGATATGGAGATTGGATTCAAGTCCACATTCCTTATGGAGATACTGTCAAATATTTCTTCGGGGGACGTTATTGTTGAACTGTCAGATCCTACCAGGGCAGGAATTATTTTACCGGCTGAGGCGGAAAACGAGAATGAGGATGTGCTCATGCTGCTGATGCCGATGATGATCAATGCATAACCCCGCTGGTTAAATGCAATTAAATCTCCGCAATCCTCTTGTTTTTTTTGACCTTGAGACAACAGGGATCAATATTGTTACAGACCGTATTGTTGAGATTTCTTATCTTAAAATATCCCCTTCAGGAGAAGAGTCCAGTAAAACGATCCTGGTGAATCCCGGGATCCCTATTCCAAAAGAGGCCTCAGATATTCACGGGATCCTTGACGAAGATGTCAGGGATGCTCCAAAATTTAATGAGCTGGCACAAACGCTGGCTAATGATTTTGAGGGTTGTGATTTTGCAGGATATAACCTGAATAAGTTTGATGTACCGTTGCTTGCGGAGGAGTTTCTTAGAGCAGGCATAGATTTTGACCTGAAAAAAAGGAAGTATGTCGATGTACAGGTTATATTTCATAAGATGGAACAAAGGACCCTCATTGCAGCTTATAAATTTTACTGTGATAAAGACCTGAAAGAGGCGCATACTGCTGAAGCAGATACACGTGCAACATTTGAGATACTGCAGTCACAGCTTGATCAGTATTCAAATCTTGAAAATGATATCAACTGGTTGGCGGATTTTTCCGCCCAGACAAGAAATGTAGATTTCGCCGGACGGATTATTTACAATGAAAAAGGCGTGGAAGTTTTTAATTTCGGCAAATACAAGGGAGTCCCGGTGGAGCAGGTCCTGAAAACAGATACGGGATACTTCGGATGGATAATGCATGGGGATTTCCCGCTCTATACTAAGAATGTATTGACAAACATCAAGCTAAGGGCGTTCGGGAAATGAAACAGGTCATCCCGAAGGAGTGAAACGACTGAGGGATCTCGTAAACAATAACGATCACCTATGATTTAGATTACTTTTAAAATTACGAGATCCCTCGGTCGCTGCGCTCCCTCGGAATGACAATTTAACTGGATAATGAAGATAATCTGCATTGGTCAGAATTATAAGGAACATGCACAGGAACTGAACAATCCTATCCCAAAAGTTCCTGTTTTTTTCATGAAGCAGGAGTCATGTATTGTCAGGAACAACAAGCCTTTTTATTATCCTGATTTCAGTGAGAAGATTCATTATGAGGTAGAAATTGTTTTTAAGATCGGCAGGGTAGGGAAGAGGATTGAAAAAAAGTTTGCTTCCAGGTATTACAGTGAAATCGGACTCGGGATTGATTTTACTGCCAGGGACCTTCAGGAGATTGCACGTAAAGCAGGATTGCCATGGGAAATATCCAAAGCATTTGACAACTCAGCTCCACTGAGCAGATTCATGTCAGGGAAAGAGTTTACGGATATAAATAATATTCATTTTCATCTCGATCTAAACGGAAAAACTGTCCAGCAATCAAGCACGAAAGACATGATCTTCCCTGTTGATGAGCTGATCTCTTACGTATCTCAGTTTATTACTTTAAAGACCGGCGATCTTTTATTTACCGGAACCCCTTCAGGAGTTGGGCCTGTCAAGGTTGGTGATCATCTGGAGGGATATATAGAAGATAAGAAAATGCTGGATTTCTTAATAAAATAGATTCATCAGACCAGAAGAATCACAAATTCAAATTAATTTATTATATTCGATATCTTATGATCTTATTATCAGAAAATATCATTATCGATTTAACCCTAAAAAATCACATCCTATGAAAACAAACCTGATCCGTTCAGGATCTATTGTGATCCTGTTGACTGTACTGATGTTGACTTCTGTAAACCTGTCAGCTCAGGAAAAAGGCACCCTGCAGGTTCAGAAGCAGGTCAGTCCTGATATTGAGTACATGACACTTGCAAAGCAGCTGGCACAGTACGGGTATGAAAAGGAACAGGCTCTGCCGCTTGTCAATGCTGCTCAGATACTAATTGACCTGTCAGCAAGTGCACTTAAGGTTGAAAATACAAAAAGAGGTGAAGGCGAAGGAGGATCAAAAGAATCAGCTGATGTTACACTTGATGTTCAGAAACTTCTTACTGATGCTGAAGCACTTGCAAAAAATGATAAGAATCTGACGGGATTAATTAAATCTTTGCGTGAACAGACTGCTGCAAGCAGGGGCAGGGTTGGAGGGCCCGGGTATGTAATTGATAAAGTTCAGGCAGGACAGGCAAATATACATGAAGTCAATTTCGTCGGTGACGAAGCAGCTGAAGTTGCTGTTGTCGGCGACGGCTCAACCGATCTTGATCTGTACGTAATGGACGAGAATGGCAATCTGATTGTAATGGATGAAGGTGCTACTGATGAATGTTATGTCTTATGGAAACCCAACTGGACAGGGGTATTCTATATTACAGTTGTAAACAGGGGAAATGTCTGGAACCAGTATGCACTGGTAACCAACTAAACATAACTCAGCTTGATCATGTTGGTCCTTCCCCTTTCAAGGATTGGGGTACTGGCGACATGAACCACAACATCCTCTTCATTGATCAGCTTCTGTTCCAGGAGTTGATCAATGGAGTGGTTAATATAATCATCAATATTATCAAAGACCTTTGAATAGAAGGACCTGACTCCCCAGACAAGTGAAAGCTTTCTGAGGATCTTCTCATTATCGGTAAATGCAAATATTTCTGCCTTCGGCCGGTGGCTGGCAATCTGGAATGCCGTGTAACCCGAATGGGTGAAGGTAATAATGGCGTGTGCCTTTGATTGTTCTGCCATCTTGCAGGCGTTGTAACATATAGAATCAGGAAGAAAGGTCCTTGAGAATTCGCGCGGCGGATTATGTTTGTAAAAATTATATCCTTTTTCCGTCCAGTCAATAATCCTCTGCATACTGTTTACAACTTCAACAGGATACTTGCCGGCTGAAGTTTCACCGCTCAGCATCAAAGCATCTGCTCCATCCATGACCGCATTGGCGACATCATTTGCCTCTGCACGGGTAGGACGGAAGTTAGTGATCATACTTTCCATCATCTGTGTGGCCACTATTACTGGTTTGGCGCGGAGAATACATTTTTTGATAATGTCTTTCTGGATCAGGGGAACCTGATCAAATGGTACCTCAACGCCCAAATCTCCCCGCGCGACCATTATCCCGTCTGTCATATCAATGATCTGGTCGATCTCATTAAGTGCTTCCGGCTTTTCAATTTTAGCGATAACACGTATTGCAGGCTTCCTGCTTTTTTTGATCAGTTCTTTAATCTCAAGGATATCATTTACTGATCTGACAAAAGAAAGGGCAATCCAGTCAACTTCATGTTCCAGTGCGAAACTGGCGTCTTTTTTATCCTTTTCTGTAAGACTTGGTAATGAGACTTTGGTATTCGGAAGGTTTACTCCCTTTTTTGAGGAAAGTATGCCGCCATTCACAATTTTTAATCTGACCTGGTCTTTACCGTTTGTGTCAAGGACCTGAAGCATTATTTTTCCGTCATCCACGAGAATCTTTTCTCCGACCTTTACATCACTTGCAAGTCTTTCATAACTCATATATACCCTTTCTTTGTTGCCGATGCAGGGAGTGTTAACAAACATGAGCTCCTCGCCGTCTACGAGATTCACTGCGTTATTTTCAACTTCCCCGATCCTTAGCTTGGGTCCCTGAAGATCCGCCAGGATAGCAACATTAGAAGAGTATTTGCTGTTAAGCTTATTGATGAGCTCTATGGATTTCAGGTGGTCCTCATGACTCCCGTGAGAAAAATTAAGCCTGCATACATCTATCCCTTCTTCAAACAATTTAGATAATTTTTCCTCATTTGCAGAGGCCGGCCCGAGAGTGGCAATAACCTTTGTATGTGATCTTTGAGTTCGCATAAATTGAAATATTTTCTCTGAAATTAATAAATATTAATTTAATCCCTTGCCGTCGGTTGAAACCGACGGCAAGGGATTTGAATCATAATAAATATTCTTTAACATAATTCTCACTCAATTCCCAGAGTTTTTCCATTAATTCGGTGTCATAAGATTGCCTGGCAGATTTTTTCATCTTTTTCTTCTCAAAATATTCACCGGTTATATTCTGAACATCGTCGGATGTGGCCAGGAAAACTGAAGTCTCTGCTCCCTGGGATGGTGTCAATGCCCATAGCCTGGCAGATAATCTTACCAGAGCATTGGAATATCGGAAAAGACCAGTATTTACCCAGCCGGGAGCAAAACAGTTGACTGTAACATTAGATTCTTGAAGTCTGGTTGCAAGTTCCCTTGTAAAAAGTACATTCGCAAGCTTTGATTGGCCATATGCTTTATATGAACTGAATGACTTGTTTTTAAATTCCGGATCCGAAAGATCTGTGTATCCCATGTAATGAATTCCTGAGGATACATTAATGATTCTGCCTGCCCTGGATTTCCGGATCATATCCAGAAGGAGGTTTGTGAGCAGCAAGGGCGCCAGGTGATTGACCGCGAATGTATATTCAATGCCATCAACAGTCGTCTCTTTATTGTTCATCCAGATCCCGGCATTGTTTATAAGAATATCCAGCTTTTCATGATTCTTTTTAACCTGTGCTGCAAATTCACTGATTGATTTAAAGGATGCAAGATCGCAGTAATACCAATAAATTTCTTTATTGCCGGTTGACTGAATTATATCCTCCACGGTGTTCCCGGCTTTTACCTCATCCCGGGCGCTGAAAATAATTTGCATACCCTGCCGCGCAAGTTCAAGAGCCGTTGCTTTACCGATTCCGGAAGTTGCGCCTGTAATTAAACAAATCTTTTGTTCCATTATTTTTAAATTATTTCTCCAATCTTTAGGTCCTGAAATTTAGAAGTATTAAATTTCTTCAAAATTGAATGGCTAAATTGCTATATTGTTAAATTGTTATAGTTTAAAGGAATCTGGAAGTATGACTATTTAATCCTTAGCAGTTTAGCAGTTTAACAGTTTAACAGTTTAGCAGTTTAACAGTTTAACAGTTTAACAATTTAGCAATTTAACAATATAGCAATTTAGCGATTTAGCGATTTAGCCCTAAAATTAGCTGAATTACTTTATAAAATAACATCTAAGATTATTATAGTCTCAAACCTGATGAAGTTCAATATTACTGTTCCTGGAATAGTTCTGATGTTTTTATTGAATTGCAGTTGCCATCAGAAGGAAATGAAATCGAATATGCATTTCCCGGATAGTGTTATTAACATCAGTTATCAGAAATGCTCATCCGATACATCCCAGTCATACTGGATTGCTTTACCCCCGAATTGGGATTCAATTCAAAGGCGGCCACTTATCATAGCTTTTGATCCGCATGGCAATGGCAAACTTGCTGTACAGTCGTTAATTGGTGCAGCGACAGATTTTGGATATCTGGTTGCCGGTTCAAATGTTATTCGGAACGGCTATGATAAAATGGAAAATGCCTTCGCTGCTTTGACTGGTGATATTTTAAACCGGTACCAGGTCAATAAGGATCGCATGTATACTGTCGGCTTTTCAGGAGGGGGCAGATTCGCCCAGATATTCAGCCAGATGAATCCGGATATTAAAGCTGTTATCTCAATTGGCGCAGGATCTGTTTTTAACCAGTCAGGTGCACCCGGGAATAAGTTGCCATTGTTGTTCCTGGTTGGTGACGAGGATTTCAATTATATGGAAATCATTAATTCTTATAAAAATTTAGAATTACTTGGATTTAAGTCTTATGTTTTTGAGTTCCATGGAAAGCATGAATGGCCTGAACGTCAAATTATGGATGAAGCCTTATTGTGGTTTGAATTTGATGATTGCCGCAGGAATAAAACCAGGAAGTATGATCCTTTAATAAGGGATTATCTGGAAATCATAAATGAAAAAGCCGGCAGGCTGATGGCGGATCAGGATAATATGCAGGCATGTGAAGAATATGAGAAAGGAATTGCTTTTTTAGCAGAGCTGGTCAATACAAAATCCATGGCAAAGAAAATAAAACTTTGCAGGGAATCCCCAGGATATAAGGACAATCTGGATAAAAAGCAATATGCCCTTAATCTTGAAACCCGTTTACAACAGGGATATATTTCAGCTCTTAATCAAAAGGACACCCTATGGTGGAGAAATGAGATCAGAAGACTTGACCAGGAACTTAATGACAAGAATGATCCCTATCTGCTTTCAGCTTATAACAGAGTTAAAAGTTTTATAAGTATGGCCGCATATAGTTACTGCAATTCATCACTTAGAGAAAATGACCTTGACAGGGCCGCCAGGTTAATTACGATATATCGTACAGTTGATCCTGCCAATCCTGATGGATATTATTTTAGTGCTTTGTACTATTCAAGATCAGGGCAACCAGGGAGGGCAACGGAGTACTTCAGGATAGCTGTCGACTCAGGATTCAGTGATTTTCAGAAAGCTTTAAATGAGCTGCCGGGAGATATCTATAAAGCAGGTTTTTTGACAAAATGATCAGTTGCTGTCATTTTCTGCCGAAATCCATTACACAGTTATAACCAAATACTTTATGCGGCATTATAGAAACCCCGACGGAATTAAAAGCCGGGTCAAGCATATTCCGCCGGTGTCCCAGGTCATTAACACCTGTATCTATCAGAAACCCGATAACAATTAACAGTGGATTATCCCTCCCGTAATAGCAGTTTTCTCCATAAGTGAAATAGACTTTGCTGACCTGCTTAAAGCGCTTTTCGAATCCCTGGTGACCCTGTTTCCCTGATTTGCCTGACCTTATAGCATGATCGCGGGCAATTTCATAGAGATCCACATCAGGATAAAGCATTGGAAGATCCCGGACGTATTCAAGTTCTTTAATAAGAGATATTATAAAAGAATCGGGCTTCAGACCGTTTGATCCCACATATAATGACAGGTACGAGTCGGTAAAAAGTTTTCCATCAGCTCTTGCCAGGTTTGTATAATAAATAACCTCTTTCTCTGCCTCTTTGAGAAATCTTGCATTTTTTGCCGTATTGGCTTTTTCAAGGATGTCAGAATTCCATGATGATTGAGCCAATGTATTTAGTGGCAGGCAAAGAAATAAAAGCAGCGAAATCCGAATGTATAAATTAATCTTCATCACAGTTCACAATCTTATATATGCGGTTCAGTCTTCCACTTTAACTACATAAATCTGCCCTGTTTCGTATCGTACAACTTTAACTTTTTCTCCTTTACTGATAAAGCCGTATTCTGATTTTGCGTCATAGATTTCATTATCAATGATGACTTTGCCGGCTGGCCGGAGGACTGAATCTGCAACACCCGTTTTACCAATCAATTCCCGGGGTTTGATCTCCACGCCGATAAAGCCCTCTTCTGCTTTCATATCACGGTTGAGAGCGAGGCCACCGAAAGTCTTTTTTGCCCCAAAAAGTTTCCCTCCAAGCCACAGGGATAGAACCATTCCCAGGAACATGGCAATGGCCACAATAAAAAATGATTTCACCACTGTTGCAAATGCCAGGGAAAAATTAAAATTAAAAACGACATTATCCACCATTGCCAGTGTGAGGCCTCCGACAACAAGTACAATCCCGGAGATCCCCGCAACTCCAAACCCGGGAATGGCAAAAATCTCCACGACAATAAGTATAAGTCCCACAATAAAGATAATAACTTCCCAGTTTTGTGCCAACCCTTCAAGGTAGAGCGGTGCAAAATAGAGGACGGCAGCTGTGATAGCTGCTGCAAGCGGGAATCCTATACCCGGTGATTGCAGTTCAAAATAAATTCCCCCGACAATCAGCATAATAAGTAATCCGCTTACGATGGGGTTCAGCAGGAAACCAATTATTTTGTCTAATGCAGTCCTCGTATATTCTTTAATTTCATAATTAACAATACCGGCCAATTTCATCACTTCCTTGATGTTTTCGGCTTTGCCTTCGCAGAATCCGTAACGGATTGCTTCCTCAGTGGTGAGTGTAAGGACTTTCCCGGTATCAATGATCCCTTCTATATAAATTGACGGATCGACCATGGCTTCTGCCATCCTTGGATCGCGATGCCATTTAGTGATTGTATCGTTGCCTTTGATAATGGTATCTTTTCCATGTGCCTCAGCAGTTGCTCTCATGAGTGACCGCATGAACGACTGATATTTGTCAGGTACAGGTTTCCCGGTCTGATCCACGACAGTTGCCGCACCAATACTCCCTCCGGGGCGCATATAGATGCTGTCACAGGCAATGGCAATCAAGGCCCCGGCAGATGCGGCATTGTTGTCGATAAACACAAACACCGGGATAGGACTGTTCAGGATCATAGTCCGGATGGAATCTGCAGCATCCAGCAATCCGCCATAGGTGTTCATATGGATCAGGATATAATCAGCTCCCAGTTTTTTTGCCTCCTCAAAACTCTTTTTTGTGATCCTCCAGATTGCAGGAGCAATCTGTTCTGTCATCTCATACTTGTAAATAATAATTTTGTCCGAATCAGGACTATCCCCATTATTCAGATTACCTGCTGAAATGAAAGAAAGGCTAAAAATCGCGGTCAGGATCAACAAACATCGATGAATTTTTTTTGTCATTGTTAGTGAAATTATTATTAGTGGTACGAGGTACGGGGTACAAGGTACAAGGTACAGGGTACAGGGTACAAGGTACAGGGTACAGGGTACAAGTTAGTGAGGCTGATATTTTGCAAGTGTAACGTAGCGAAATATCATAGCCGAACTAATCCCGTGAGCAAAGTGAACGGGATCTCAAAGTTACAAAAAAGACAGATAGACCAAGGAAAGGAAAAAACTGCTAACTTTGTTATCCGTTTTGTAAAATTTATATATGAAAATCAGTGAATTATCAGCAATATCTCCCGTTGATGGCCGCTACCGGTCTAAAGTGGAAGAACTTTCCGGGTATTTTTCAGAATACAGCCTTTTCAAATACCGCGTCTGGATTGAGATCGAGTATTTCATATCCCTGTGTAATATACCACTTCCTCAGCTGGATTCAGCAGACAGTTCAAAATTTAACCTTATCCGTGATATTTATAATAAGTTTACTCCGGAAGATGCAGAGGAGATAAAAAAAATTGAAAAGACGATAAATCATGATGTTAAGGCGGTTGAGTATTTCATTAAGAATAAATTTGACAAACTTGGGCTTGGAAAATTCAGAGAATTTGTGCATTTTGCTTTGACTTCACAGGATATAAACAACACAGCCATACCTGCTTCCCTGAGAGATGCCATGAAGGATGTGTATTATCCGCTTCTTGAAGAAGTCATCAGCAAGATTGAGTCTTTTGCTGGGGAATGGGCTGATATCCCGATGCTGGCTCATACTCATGGACAACCGGCATCTCCCACAAGGCTTGGCAAGGAATTTCTGGTTTATGTGGAAAGACTGAAAAAACAGGTTGAACAACTCAGAAAGATTCCATATTCAGCAAAATTCGGAGGTGTAACAGGGAACTTTAATGCCCACCATGTTGCTTTTCCGGAAATTGACTGGGTAGGTTTTGCGGATCATTTTGTAAATGAAACGCTTGGCCTTAAAAGAAACAGGATAACAACCCAGATCGATCATTATGATGATCTGGCCGCAATATTTCATAATCTTGAAAGGATAAATACCATCCTTATTGACCTGTCACGCGATATCTGGGCCTATATTTCAATGGAATATTTTAAACAGAAGATAGTGAAAGGTGAGGTCAGCTCCTCAGCTATGCCACATAAGGTAAATCCTATCGATTTTGAAAATTCGGAAGGGAATCTTGGCCTGGCCAACGCTCTTTTTGCATTTATGGCCGCAAAATTGCCTGTGTCGCGTCTGCAGAGAGACCTTACTGATTCTACTGTTTTAAGGAATATAGGAGTCCCCCTGGCACATACTGTGCTGGCTATGAAATCTTTATTGAAAGGATTGAACAAGCTGGTCGTCAATCAATCAGTAATATCCTCTGATCTTAATAATAACTGGGCAGTAATTGCAGAAGCCATCCAGACAATCCTCCGTAGAGAAGGTTACCCCGATCCCTATGAAGAATTGAAAGAACTCACCAGGACAAACAAAAATATTACCCGTGAAATACTACACGGGTTTATTGAAACGTTAAAAATAGATAAAGAGGTTAAAGAAGAGCTGAAACAGATTAGCCCGGAAAATTATACCGGGATCCGGAACCTGAGATCCTAACCCTGAATTGCCCTAATGAGAACCTTTCTTAAGATTGTCAGCTATATCAAACCGTATTGGGTATCAGCGTTACTGAATGTTATTTTCAATATTCTTTCGGCTTTCTTCGCTCTTTTCTCCTTTATGATGGTCATTCCTTTTCTCAGGATCCTTTTCGATAAGCAGGAAAAGGTCACTGAACTTATGCCCTTCGCCCTTAAAACAGATATATTACAGCATAATTTTAACTATTATATCAGCCAGGTTATTGAAAACCATGGAGCAAGTACAGCGCTTTTGCTGGTAAGTATATTCGTGATTGTAATGGCATTATTTAAAACCAGCTTCGGATTCCTGGCTAACTATTCTGTTACATCTGCACGGACCGGCGTTGTCAGAGATATCAGGCAAAAGGTATATAACAGGATACTGCGCCTGCCTATGTCATATTTCTCCGATTCAAGGAAAGGTGATATTATGTCAAGGGTGGGTATGGATGTGAATGAAGTGGAATCATCGGTAATGAGTTCGCTTGAGATGGCATTCCGCGATCCAATCACTATTATTATTTTCCTGGTATCTATGTTTATCCTGAGTTACCAGCTTACGCTATTTGCTATAATTTTATTACCTGTCAGCGGATATATTATAGGCCGGATCGGTAAAAATCTCAGGAAACAATCCATGAGACTACAGCAACAGCTGGGTATACTTATGTCGGTTCTTGAGGAAACACTCTCCGGTATAAGAATAATAAAAGCATTTAATGCAGAAAAAAAGGTAACCGCTTCATTTGAAAAATCAAACAATACCTATACCAGGATTATTAAGAGAGTTCAACGCCGCAAGTTCCTCGCATCTCCCATGAGTGAATTTCTCGGAACAGTAGTAATGATGGTTTTGATGTTTGTTGGCGGAAAAATTGTATTGAACGAGACATCGGTCCTGACATCCGAAAAATTCATTGCATATCTGGTAATATTTTCACAGATTATTAGTCCGGCCAAGGCATTTTCAACCGGTTATTATAATATCCAGAAAGGGATGGCAGCCTACGACAGGATCGACAATATTCTGAGAGAAGAAGTAACCATAAAAGATAATCCCTCACCCGTAAGGATCAATAAGTTTGAATCTGCCATTGAATACAGAAATGTATTCTTCACCTATGATACAGAAATGGTTTTGAAAGATATAAACCTGAAAATTGAAAAAGGAATAACTATTGCGATTGTCGGAAGATCAGGTTCAGGGAAATCTACCATGGTCGATCTTCTGCCAAGGTTTATTGATCCCCAGAGAGGGGCAATTTACGTGGATGGCCGGGATATCAAGGAATACAAAATATCAGATCTGAGGAATTTACTGGGGATTGTAAGCCAGCAATCGATTCTGTTCAATGATACATTTTATAATAATATTGCATTTGGCCTGGATAATCCCAGGGATGAAGACGTCATACAGGCTGCCATGATAGCCAATGCACATGATTTCATTATGGAAACAAAAGACGGGTACCTGACAAATGTTGGAGATGCGGGGAGTAAAATGTCCGGGGGGCAGCGACAGCGTATCAGTATAGCCAGGGCATTACTGAAAAATCCGCCCATATTAATACTTGATGAAGCAACCTCTTCACTGGATACCGAGTCTGAGAAGTTAGTACAGGAAGCTATTATAAAACTTATGAAGAACCGAACATCTATTGTTATTGCACACCGGCTCAGCACGGTCAAGCATGCTGATGAGATACTGGTATTGGATGAGGGAAGTATAGTGGAAAATGGCAATCATAGTCAGCTGCTGGCAAAAAACGGGTTTTACAAAAAGTATCATAGCCTTCAGATGTTCTGATAGTATTATGCCTTATGCATCGAAAAAATGATTGTCTGATAATGATTGGCTAGAAAACTAAGCAAAAAACAAACTCTCATAAACGTATGAAGATAAGTGGTTTTACAATGGCCAGGAATGCAGGAAAACTGTATTATCCTATTAAACAGGCCATCCTTTCAGTTCTTCCCATTGTTGATGAATTTGTCGTAGTTCTAGGGGATTGCGATGAGGATGATAATTCAAGGGACGAGATTCTGAGTATTAAAAGTAATAAGGTCAGGATAATTAATACAGTCTGGGATATAGAAAAATATCCCCGTGGAATGGAGCATGCCCATCAGACAGATATCGCTAAAAGCCATTGTTCAGGTGACTGGCTGTTTTACCTGCAATCAGATGAAGTCGTCCATGAAAAATATCTTCCGCTGATCAAACAAAAATGTGAGGAATATATTGATAATAAAAAGATTGAAGGATTCCTTTTCAGGTATGTGCATTTCTGGGGTGATTATGAGCATTACCAGAATTCGCACTGCTGGTACAGGAAAGAAATACGAATAATCAGGAATGATCCTGATATCCATTCCTGGGAATCAGCACAATCCTTCCGGAGAATACCAGATTTCAATGGTCTCGATTACAGGCAGCAGCAGAACACTTTTAAGCTTAAGGTGGTTGAAATCGATGCCTGTATATATCATTACGGCTGGGTCAGGCCGCCCGATCTTATGAGTTCAAAGATAAAAGCCTTCACGACAAATCACAGGGGAAAGGAAACAGTTGAAACAATGATCCGGAAAAAACAGTTTAACGGTTCATACGATTATGGCCCGCTGGCAAGACTGCCCGTCTTCAAAGACGGACATCCTGCTGTTATGAACGAATGGATCAGTAAATTTAACTGGGAAGATCAGCTCAGGAAAGAAGGTCCTCTCAGCGCCAACCTGCCCCGTGCAAAGCATGATCTTTTGAAATACCGTGTTATTTCCTACCTCGAAAACAATGTACTGAGCGGAATGAGGCTCGGAGAGTTTAAGAATTATTTAAAGGAAAAGAAGTAACTTCGGACTTGCCTCTTTCAATTAAACCAGTTATTTTTAAACGTCGAATATTTTTGCTTTCAAAGGATTAGAATAAGGTCATGGATAAAAAACTAAACTCTAAAGACCAAAAACTAAATAAACTCTAAACACTAAAAACCAGTAACCCCTGACTGTCAGTCAGGGGCTTAAACCGAGAACCGAGAACCGAGAACCGAGAACATATAACCGTAAACCTAACATCGAAGACCATGAAAAACTACTGTAGAACTCTAAAGACGTCTGTTCTTTTCTTCTTAGTTGCCATAGTTGCATTTTCCTGTGAGGATCCGGGGAAAAAGGCAGCGCAGGAGCTTGGATGGGAAATTGGCTTCCAGGCATATTCTTTTCACATGTTCACTTTCGCTGAGGCACTGGCAAAAGGTGACTCAGCCGGAATTAAGGTGGTCGAGGCATACCCTGGACAGGAGCTTGGAGGCGGTATTGCCGGCACAACCGATTTTACAATGGATCAGGCAACCAGGGATAAAATGAAAGAGCTTCTGTCTGCAAATGGGATGGAAGTCAAAGCATATGGTGTGGCAGTCCCGGAAGATACAGCAGGCTGGAAACAGCTGTTTGAGTTCGCAAAATATATGGGAATAGGAGTTATCACTTCAGAACCACCTCTGGAATACCTCGACCTGGTTGAACAGCTGGCTGATGAATATAACATTAAAGTTGCTTTTCATAATCACCCTGCACCATCATTATACTGGAATCCCGATACAGTTCTGATGGCTCTGGGTAACAGAAGCAAAAACCTGGGAGTTTGTGCAGATATCGGCCACTGGATCCGTTCCGGGCTTGATCCGATTGAATGCCTGAAAAAGCTGGAAGGCAGGATCATAATTTTGCATTTCAAGGATCTGAATGAGAAGTCACCGGAAGCATACGATGTTCCATGGGGAACCGGGATTGCTGATGTCCCGGCTGTACTAACAGAACTTAAACGGCAGGGATTTAAAGGACTGTTTGATACAGAATATGAGCATAACTGGTACAATAATGTTCCGGAAATAAAGGAATCAGTTGAAAATTTTTATAAGATGGTAGCAGAACTATAGGAAAGTAATTTACCTATTTAAATAAAGAGGCCGTCCCGAATTTTATTCTGAGACGGTCTCTCTTTTGCAAGTTAACTATTCGAACCAGATTGTATCAAGAACAGTACTTTGTCCGGCAAAAACTTCAACATCAACCAGTGTGGTTTCACATAAGCAGTATCAGGATGAAATTCCAGGTCATATAATCCGGCGGCAAGACCTCTGATCATGAACTGTCCTCGTTAACCTTGAGTTTAAGACCGGATTGCTGAGCACTTGGTGTTTTGAGGTCATATACAACGCTATCTACCATAACCGTATTATTGTCTCCCAGGACTAATCTTATCTGGCTAAGCATTCCGGATGGGATCTCATCTGTTACAAGAACTGTATCTTTACCGTTAACAAAATCAAGCAGGTTATAGATACCCTGGTTTGTTTCAAGATCATATATTGAGTCATTCATTATAACTTTTACAGCCTGCACATCAATATTCACCTGCTTGAAATTACCGGGAGCATCTGTCAGGAGAAACTTGATTTTAGCACTATCAGAAGAATTTTCAAACTTATTGCATGCCGTAAACATCAAAGGCAGCATAAATAACGCTATTAAAATTTTATTTGTTTTCATGGTGTGTATATTGAATGAATTTAGTTAGAGCTTATTACTAAGTTTACACACCTGAATCTTATTGTACCCTGATTGGGCAAATGCTATTTATGACTTAAGATTATTGGCCGGGATGGATACCGGTTGATTCAATTTAATGCCGAACCATGCATAGGCTGATCCGAGAAGAATCCCCAGCCAGTATTTCCCCATCTCATTCAAAGTGTTGTTTACATCCGGGAAAAAAATTACCCCAACAAGAAAAGTTGCGATCCCGATCACCAGCCAGACGGAAATATAGGACCATATGACAGTTTTAAGCAGCGTCCGTCCATATTGCCTGCTCATTTCCCTGACCTGTGTGACAGGGGTTTCTCCCGGTTTTGAAAGTGCCAGGTTTGCAATTATTACTCCTGCTACCAGTCCGCCTACCACATTGGCTACCCAGATTATATTATTGTTAAAAACCAGGTTTCCGTCTGCCATATCCCAGTCAATTGCTGTAAGGATCATATGTCCAAGAGTGAAAGAATAAATAATCAGCAATACAATGGCGATGATGCCATTTAGAATTTCTATGGATTTTGCGTTCATTGTATAACCTCCTTTTAATAAAATAATTGGTCTGTTGTCTGGCTGACCATCATGAGTTAAAGTTATCCAAATTTTGTTGACGTTACAAAAAAATAGGTACTTTGCAAGGTTACAAGGTTGCAAGGTTACAAGGTTGCAAGGTTAAAAGGTTACAAGGTTACAGGGCATAACAAATACTAAATTTCGGCGGGTAAGACATGATAAAATTTGCTGTCGGCTTCAACCGGCGGATAAAATATCAATTATGAAAAAAATAATTAGCGATTTATTGTTAAAAGGGATTGTGCTTTTACTGACTGTAAACATCAATGGACAGACAAATAATTCATGGTTCACGGTGAACGAGGTATCAGAAAAAGTATGGGTACTCAGCGATCATAATATTGACAATATTTATTTAATTGAGGGAAAGGATAGTGCGCTATTGATTGATACGGGTATCGGCGCTGCTGACCTGGTTTCTGCTGTGAAAAAACTTACTGATAAACCCCTTATTGTTATTATTACTCATGGTCATCCTGATCATTGCGGGTCGAATTGGCAGTTTGAAAAGGTGTATATACATCCGGCGGATTCTGCTGCAGCACATATGTTGAATCTTCCGGAAACCAGGGCGAACATGACTGCCAATATGATGGGTAATGCCACCCTGTCCCCCGAAGAAATTTATTCCGGGCCCATATATAACACACGTTTGCTTCCATTAGAAGAGGGACAAATTTTCAACCTGGGTGGACGCTTCATCAAAGTTATGGAAACACCCGGACATACGCCTGGTGAAATTTGCTTGCTTGATATCGGGAATAAACTTCTTTTTACCGGTGATAACAATAACAGCCTTGTATGGCTTTTCCTGGAAGGGAGTTCTCCACTATCAAAATACCTGTTAACTCTTGAGAAACAAAAAGAAAGGATAGGGGAATTTGATATCATTTTTCCAGGACACGGACCCCGGATGGAAAGCGATTTCATTCTGGACCAGATAGCCTGTGTAAAGGCCATTCTGGATGGGACATGTGAAGTAAAGGATTATAAGTCTTTTGCAGGTGATGCTAAGATCTGCACGCATGGCCGGGCATCAGTTGCGTTTAATCCGGAGAATCTGTGATTATTAAATATGTCTGACCTGTAAAGAAATATCCACAGCAGATAGAGCTTTCGAAACCGGGCAATTCACCTTTGCCTCATTTGCGAGTAAATTCAAAGTTTCATCATCAATATCAGGGGAAGTCACCTCTGAATAAAGTTCAATTTTAGAGATTGAACTTCCATTCTTGCCAGTTGATAGTGTAACGCTTGCACTTGTTTCAATCATTTCAGGAGTAAATCCTTTGCCAGCTATCAGGTCAGCGAATGCCATTGAGAAGCATGCTGCATGCGCTGCAGCGATTAATTCCTCGGGATTTGTCCCTTCCCTGTTACCGAACCTTGTTGCATAGCTGTAGTTGGCTTCGCAATCAATTGATTTTAAACTTATTTTGCCTTCGCCATCTCTCAGGTTCCCTATCCAGATGGCTTTGGAGTTTGATGTTCTCATTGTTGCTGGTTTTGATTATAATAACAATCCTGAACCTGTAGTTCAAACATGGGAACTACGAAGTCCTCCTTCTAACTCTTCCTTGTTAAATCTGGTGAGACCTACAATTTTGGCCTCAGATCTATATGCCGGAGGCAGAATTTGTCTTGCGGATTCTTTATTTTCGACATCTACTATTAACCATGCCTTATGTTCTCCGTCCCTGCAGCCCCAATCGGCATGTGTGAGAAAATGGGAGCCGGAGTTCATGAAGACTTGTATTGCCCTTGTACATGCAATTTTATCTTGTCCGTGCGGGACTTCGATCAAGAATTTGCTCATTTTAAATTCCTCCTGTTTATATTTTCATCGAAATTAAATTTAAGTTCAGCCTGTTTCAGAATATTTATTAAAGGCTCACCTTTTTAAATTTTATGGTTATTATCTTACTGAAAAACAAAAGAAACAATATGCGAATTTAAGATATTTATATCTTAAATCATCATTTCTAATCAACTATTTGATAAACGCTGTATTTTTTAAGTCAATATCGTAACAATAGGGGATTAGGACAGGTCAGCATCCTTCCCTGAAACGGTTGGATCTGGTTGAAATATTCAACAGATCAGTATTTTGTGGCGTACCTCCGAAATACCTGCTCCGGTCAATGATTTTTTCGAGAGCCTGTTTGTTTCGCACCTTTATTTTCCTGAAATCCGGGAATAAAACCATACTGAACCATTCATCAACCCCACCGTTAAGATTATAAATCTTTCCTGACAGGTTTGCCGGAACTTCTGACAGATAATTATAATTTATATCACCATATAGAATTATCTTATCAGATGATTTTAAGAGAGATGCTAAATCTTTTTCATTATAAGGAATCGAAGTAGGAATGTGGTATTCTTCGTACTCAGCGATGCTCCTTGTATCCAGTATGGTTATTCCCTGTTCTTTCCGGTAAACCAGTTCTGCAAGCCAATTTGCCGATATCAGCCTGATTTTCTCTTTATCAAAACTATCCGTCCTGTATTTCCAAATCGGGTAGAGGTTGTTTCTGTCTGCATAGTTTGTGAATACTGCTCCAAGACCAATGATTAAAGAAGCAATTGCCAGAATATAATTGGTTTTCATAGGTTTGAATTTCAGGATAATTTTTTATTGAATCGCTCTTCAACTTTCCCGGCCAGCCAGAAGCATGCCAGGGCGAAAATTACGATCAGGAAAACCAATGAACCATAATTCATTTTTAATATTTCATAGATTGTAATGTCACCAAGTGCTGAAAAATTCAGGTATTTATCCATGGATGGTGCTGTTTCACCGAAAATAAAAATACCGGTAATCATACCAAGCATCACAGCCAGGCCATCGAGTTTTCCTGTAAATGCTGCCACACATGATGTCCCGGGACAAAGACCGCAGAGGACAAATCCAAAACCAAAGAGGATTCCTCCCAGTATCTGGGGCCATAAAAATGTTGCGTTGATATATATCTGTGTTATATCCAGAATTCTGAAATAACTCAGCCAGAAAATTCCCAGCATGGCAGTAATTATTGCTGAAAAAAGGACTTTGAACATTCTCATGTCCGTAAAGTAAAACTGCTTTATCAGTACTTTGGCATTACCAAACCCGGCTTTTTCAAGAAAAAATCCGAATAATATCCCGGTAAGAAGTGCAAAAAACAGGATCGCTGTACCTGACACCTCATAATTGAAGCGGATAGGCGCAATTATCAGTTCCATACTTTTTTAATTAAAAATGATAAAGCGTAGCCACCAATAAAAACAGAAAACATAAATAACCAGGCGCCAAGGCTCAGTACAGCTCCGCCGCTCATGGCAAGCCCGCTGGTACAGCCGAGCGTAATTTTTGCAGCATAAGCCATAAGAGTACCTCCGGCAAATGCCAGGATCAGCCTGTTTGCTGAAGAAATCCGGGGACCTTTAATGACTTCAAATTTGAACCGTTTGGAAAGCAGGCCGGAAATCAATCCCCCAATACAAACGCCGGCAATTTCAATAACCACCCAATCTTTCAGAGGATGGTCAGCTCCGGAAACATATTCCGAGAAAACCGGGTTATTAAGGGTATGTTCAGGAGCGATACCTTTCATTATAGTTGCAACAAAAGAAGAGAATGCACCAATTGCACCAAGACCCCTTCCTGTAATTACAAATGAAAGGATGATCAAAATTCCGATACATGCTCCAACGACGTAAGGATTCCAGTACGGGAAATTTTGTTTGGTATTCATATCAGGTTAAAAGGTTAAAAGGTTATAAGGTAATAAGGTTATAAAAAACAAAAATAATGAAATAGTTAATACTTTGATTAATAGTGTATTAACTTACTGCTTTTAATTTAGTATCGGGAAATTAGATTAATTTTCTGATTTGTGACTAACTGGTTTAATGACAGGTAAATGAAGTTTATCCCAGTCTTCGAAAGATCCATCATAAAATAAAGTCCTGTATCCCAGGTGAGCCGAAACAAGATAATTAACAGATGCTATGATACCTGTACTGCAATAAATAACGGCTGTTTTATCCTCATTCATACCGACTCTCTCAAATTCTTTCCTTAATTCCACATCATCTTTGAATATGTAAGGAAGAGTATCTGATAAAAGGTAATCCATTGGCAGGTTTACAGCCCCTTCAATATGGCCTCCTGTAAATTTCTTTTCAATTGTATCAAATTGACCTGCATAACTGTCTACAGGTCTTGCATCTATAATAATAAAATCAGGATTGCTAATGTACTTTTTTACATCAGATGCAGTAACTTTTATCTTATCATTCTCAATACGCGTTATTTTTCCGGCTGGTTTTACATATAAGCTGTCAGTTATTTTTCTATCTTCCTTTACCCATTTTGCCAGGCCTCCGTTGAGCACATATGTCTGGTTACCTAATCCGGCATAATCCAGGGTAAAGAAAAGCCTTGCCGTAACCGGAATCATATAATCATTTTCATAATACAGTACATTTAATGAATGATCATTTATTCCGACAGATTCCAGCAATGAATCGATTTTGGATATTTCAGGCAGCTCATTCCTCAGGCTGTCAGTGCCGGCAAGGATATCTCTTACCTGGAAATATTGTGATTCAGGAATATGAATACTATCAAAAGTGAATTTTCTACCTATATAAATAAGGGCAAGAGAAGTATCATTCAGGTGATATTGGAGCCAATCAGTGGAGACTAACTTATTGTGTTCTTTAAACTGTTTATTCCCTGAACAGCCAAAAATCAGAACAGCAATAGTCAAACC